>JACMMG010000012.1 GCA_014379165.1 Candidatus Parcubacteria bacterium | reverse complement strand
GTGGGCAGGTAAAAACAAAAAAACAAAATTCTGGACACTGTTTTAGACAGCAGTGTACGGAAGTAAAACAACAGATTATTGCGGTTCTCAAGATTCCTTTTCTTGTTAAGGGAAGGATCAAAGAGGGCGTATGGTGGATGCCTTGGCTTAAAAAGGCGATGAAAGACGCGGCGTGGCGGCGATATGCTTCGGGGAGGTGCCAAGCAACCTTCGATCCGGAGATCTCTGAATGAGGAAACTCTCTAGAAAGAAATTTTTAGAATCCTGCAGCAATGCAGGATGCAAACCTCGGGAAGTGAAACATCTCAGTACCGAGAGGAAAAGAAACCAATAGGTATTTCGTAAGTAGCGGCGAGCGAAAACGAATCTAGCCCAAACCGCAGATTTGCTAAAACCGCTTGATAGTAATATTGAGTGGTCTTAGTAAGTCTCGGGGTCGTAAGGCAGTTATAGTGCACTCGATGCACACGATGTTACAAATTGTTAGATAGCCGAAGCTGCTGGGAAGCAGCGCCCCAGACGGTGAAAGCCCGGTAGGCGAAATCAAAACAACATCTTAATTGTCCTTGAGTAGCTCAAGACACGTATGGCTTGAGTGAACGTGCCGGAACTAACCGGTAAGGCTATATACTTTTTAAGACCGATAGTGAATCAGTACCGTGAGGGAAAGGTGAAAAGAACCCCGTTGAGGGGAGTGAAATAGATCTGAAACCATATGTCTACAAAGAGTCGAAGAGGTTGCAAGACCTCGACGGCGTGCCTATTGAAGAATGAGCCTGCGAGTTTATGTACACCGCGTATGGCTAAGGGGTAAAACCCCGAAGCCGCAGGGAAACCGAGTGTGAATAGCGCGTTTGTGGTGTGCATAAGACCCGAAGCAAGGTGAGCTACCCATGAGCAGGGTGAAGTTTGTCGAAAGACAGATGGAGGCCCGAACCGTTGAGCCGTTCAAAACTCTCGGATGACTTGTGGGTTGGAGTGAAAAGCTAATCGAACCTTGTAATAGCTGGTTCTCTCTGAAACAAATTTTGGTTTGGCGTCGTATTTATTGACACGTGGGGGTAGAGCACTGGAAGGATCGGACAGGGCGCAAGCTCACCGATCCTATCAAACTCCGAATACCGCTATTGCTACACGGCAGTTAGTACGTGGGGGCTAAGCTCCACCGTACAAAAGGAGAAGAGTCCGGATCTCAAGTTAAGGTCCCTAAACTACGTTCAGTGTATCGCAAGGAGGTGAGATTTCTTAGACAATGAGGATGTTGGCTTAGAAGCAGCCACCATTGAAAGAAAGCGTAACAGCTCACTCATCGAGAGATCTTGCGCCAAAGATAATCGGGGCTTAAACGTAGTACCGAAACTGAGGGCTTGGTGCGTCTTCGGACAATCCAAGCGGTAAGAGAGCATTCCATTTGCAATGAAGCATAAGGGGCGACCCAGTGTGGAGCGTATGGAAGAGAGAATGCAGGCACAAGTAACCGCAATGCGGGTGAGATCCCCGCACGCCGAAAGATCAAGGTTTCCTTGGCGATGTTGATCAGCCAAGGGTTAGTCGGGCCTAAGCCAATGGCGAAAGCCGCAGGCGATGGACACAGGGTTAATATTCCCTGACCGGCGCATAGGTGATGGAGTGACGCAGAACACAAGCAGCGGCGTCTTATTGGATTGACGTCTGGGTTCTATAGATAGGTATGCATGGAAAATCCGGCATGCTGCTTTTAATAGCGACTATCGTGAACATGGGGTACTTGAGGCTTCGGCCAGAGAGGACTGCTGTGAAGAGTCTGCCGAGAAAAACTTCTAAACTTAACTATGCGTACGACCGTACCGCAAACCGACACAGGTGATCAGCTCGAGTAGAGCAAGGCGAACGAGTGATTGTGCTCCAAGGAACTCGGCAAAAAAGCGGCCGTACCTTCGGAATAAGGCCTGCCTCTATTTATTTAGAGGCCGCAGCGAAAGTATCCCTGGCGACTGTTTACCAAAAACACAGCTCCCTGCGAACTCGTAAGAGGATGTATAGGGGGTGACACCTGACCAATGCCAGAAGGTCAACTGCGATCGGTGGTCTAGAGCAATCTATACTGCTGGCGTTGCATAAGCCCTGGTGAATGTCGGCGATAACTATAATCGTCCTAAGGTAGCGAAATTCCTTGTCTGGTAAGTTCAGACGCGCACGAATAGTGTAACGACTGGGGAACTGTCTCGGAGCACAGCTCGGTGAAAATACAGTACCGGTGAAGATGCCGGTTACCTGCAGATAGACGAAAAGACCCCAGAAGCTTTACTGTAGCTTGATATTGCGTATACGATTGTATTGCGTAGCATAGATGGGAGAGGTTGAAGTCACGATTTCGGTTGTGGCAGACTCGTCAGTGAAATACCACTCTATACGATTGTATGCGCTAACCGGCAGGCAAACCCTGTCGAGACAGTATCTGGTAGGCAGTTTTAGTGGGGCGCTATCCTCCCAAAAAGTAACGGAGGAGTGTATTAAGGTCCTCTAGGCGCGAATGGAAACCGTGCCGATAGCGCAATGGCAAAAGAGGGCTTGACTGCAAGGCGTAAATGCCGAGCAGGTGCGAAAGCAGACCATAGTGAACCGACCGTTGGCATTAGACGCCGCGGAAGATTATCTGACAAAAGCTACTCTGGGGATAACAGGCTAGTTCCGCCTAAGCGTCCATAGCGACGGCGGAGTTCGGCACCTCGATGTCGGCTCATCATATCCCGGGGGTGGAGAAGCTCCCAAGGGTTTGGCTGTTCGCCAATTAAAATGATACGCGAGCTGGGTTCAGACCGTTTGAAACGGAAGGGAATAGGTTACAGGTTGTAGGTTATAGTTTCGTACTATTCCCTATCACCTAATCCCTATAACCTTGTTTTTCGGACAGTCTGAATCCCACGAGAATCTGTTTGAAATTTTTCGTTTAAAAAACGTGTCGAAAGACACATATAGAATTAGACCCCGACGTAAAAAGTCGGGGAGCCGACCAAAGCGTCGGCTTAGAGAACCAACCAATCACGGCGGTCATGAAGAGTAATCTTTGTGAAGCAAGTTGACTTAAATCGGGAAAATCCGCAGTACAGACTCCGGACAATTCCGAGATCCAGATTTGGATTGTAGAGACTCTACGTCAGCCTTCCGAAATTCGGAAGAAGATCGAGTCCATTCCCATTAGTAATGATGGAAGAGAAGCGTGAGACAGGTTGGTCTCCTATCTACTGCAGGCGTCGATTATTGAAGAGATTTGCTCCTAGTACGAGAGGACCGGAGTGAACTGACCGCTGGTCTACCAGCTCTACCGCCAGGTGGAACGCTGGGTAGCTAAGTCGGGATTGGATAAGCGCTGAAAGCATCTAAGCGCGAAGCCGACTCTAAGATGAGTAATCATTAAGATCCGTTATAGATGATGACGTTGATAGGCTCTACGTGTACGCACAGCAATGTGTTAAGCGGAGGAGTACTAATAGATCAAGGTCCTTCCAGCAAGAGAAGGGTAGCTTGAGAATCGCAATAATCTGTTGTTTTTTGTTATTTATTTTGGCGCGCTTCATTGTCAGACTGCATTCGAAAATCGCTCACCGTACTTTTGTACGGCTCACGATTTCGAATTTGTCTTTCGCGAATCGCATCCAATATAAACACAAAAATTTTGTTTTCAAATGTAGTGCAAACAGGATACCTGCGTTTGTGAGTTTCAATTAAGTTTTTTGTTTTGGTGGCTCAACGGCGGGGTCACACCCGTTCTCATTCCGAACACGGAAGTTAAGCTCGCTAGTGGCGATGGTACTCCACACTTCGTGGGGGAGAGTAGCTAGCCGCCAGAACAAAAAACTGAATTTACATAAAAAATAATCCCGGCACGAATGCCGGGAATTGTGTTGCGAAAGTTATATCGAGGCTCCTAAGCAGCGGCCTCGTATGCTTCGATCTCCGCTAACTCCTCGTCGAGATCGTCGCTTGTCTCTACCAGCTGGAGCAGCTTGTCGGTGATAAGTTGCTCAAGGCACTCTCGCCGATAAGTCCGACTACCGTGTCCGAAAAGGTTCCGGCTGGAGCCGGCTACCTCGCGAAAACTTATACGGTTGCCTACCGGCTCGTTCGGATATCCGGGCGGGAGCGATTGGAGAATTTCAAAAACCCTCACTTGTCTCAGCGAACTTTTCATTTTGTCGCACCTCACTAGCTATCCCTAGTTTCGATCTTATGCTCGTATGTGTCAAATATGAAAGGTTCAAAAACCCTTGTTTCTAGGCCTCAAAAAACGCTTGACTTAGCATGTCAAGGGTGGTATAATTGAGAACAGTAAGTCATTGAGGTGACCAACTTTTCTTCAAACCGAGGGGGAATGCACATGTTGTTAGAAGACGTAACAGGGCTGTCGAACGACACCCTATTGGGGCTTGTCGTCGGAGCGATGGATGCGCGTGCACGTGCACATTCATACCGTAACTTTCGCGTCGGCACTATGGCGTGGGGTCTCAGTCCGAGCGGGGAGATGAAATTCTTCAAGGGGGCAAACACCAAGCACTCTTGCGAGAGCCCTAAGGATTGCGGCGAGATGAAGGACATGCGTGCGGCACACAGGGCGGGCGTTATCCTCACCGGGTTCCTTGTACTCGCCGAGCCGCAACCGGACCATGGAAGCGGTCTTCTATTCAAGACCTTGCATCCATGCGAGGCGTGCAGGAAGATGATGCGGGGCCTCAAGGGCGCAGTCGTCCATGAGGACGCCCGGGTCATTACTATCAACGCCAGGACGTGTGAATGCCAGGTTCTCTACATGCGGGAACTAATGCGGCTTCACGGCGAACGCTGGTAGACACGAAAGGAGGTAAGAGGAGGGGCAGTGACGCGAGTCACTGCCCCTTAACAATTTTGCTACAATACTCGCATGGCTCTTCCTTGGCGTATACGCAGACAGTTGCTGTACTACGGCGTTGTGACGCTTGTTGGTGCAGTACTTCTTGGTGTTGTCTATGCAGCTTTTTTTGCAAAAGCCCCAACGTGTTTTGACGGCAACCATAACGGCAATGAATTTGGCGTCGACTGCGGCGGCTCTTGCGCATTGGTATGTGCTGAAACCGCTCGCGCACCGAAAGTTGTGTGGGCGCGTGCAATGCGCACCGGCGCAAATACCTACACGGCGGTCGCATATGTCGAAAATACGAACAATGGCGACGGGGCAAAGAACGTTCCGTACTCTTTTGAGCTATACGATCAAAATGGAGGCTTTGTTACGCATGCGGACGGTGTAATAGATCTGCCACCGATACAAAACATTCCCGTAATCCACGTAAATATTGATGTAGGCACTCGCAGTGTTACCCGAACGGACTTCTTCTTTAAGGCTCCAGCGACTTGGTATCGCATCGATCCTAAAAGCCTTCCGTCTTTGCGTATAACTGATCAAAATATAAGCAGCGATGGTTCTCGGCTTTCAGCAACAATATCCAATACCGCGCTTGAAAATTCTGGCGAAGTGAGCGCCGTTGCGGTTTTATTTGATAGCAAAGGTGCCGCTCGCGCGGCTTCAAAGACCTATGTGCCGGATATTCCTCGCAAATCTTCGCAACAAGTAGTCTTTACGTGGCCTTCAGCGGTGTCGGATATTGTTCGCGCAGAAATCACTGTTTTTCCGTCTTTCTAGTACTTCTCTAGCACGCTTCTTTGATGACCCCTCTTCCTTCATTGCTTCGAAAATCTTCTTCAACCGACTGGCGATCTTTTACCGCAGCGGTAGTGCTTTCGCTACTTGGCCTTGTTACGATGACTTCTTTTGCCGGAGATGACCCATTCGCTGTGCGCCAAGCAATATGGATTTTTCTCGGCGTTCTTTTATTTTTCGTTACATCGTCAATAGATTGGCGCGTGCTGCGGCGGGGAAGTGTGGCGGGGATTATCTTCATGATAGCGGTTGTTCCACTTATTTTTCTGGTTGTCGCAGGACAGGCAATCCAAGGTGCCCGAAGCTGGTTTGATATCGGGCCGTTTGCGCTTCAGCCAGTTGAATTTGTAAAATTGGCGCTTATTATCGCATTGGCCAAATATTTTTCGCGACGGCATATCGAAATAGCAAACATTCGTCACATTCTTATATCCGGTGGATACGCGCTCCTTGTGTTTGTTCTCGTGGCGCTTCAGCCCGACTTCGGCTCGGCGCTTATTATTGGTTTTATCTGGCTTGGCATGGTCTTAGTCTCGGGGATCTCGCGCGTGCATCTTATCGCGCTCTTTCTTATTGGCCTCGTGGCAATTGGCGGGCTGTGGACGTTTGGGTTTAAAGAATATCAGCGCGAACGCCTTCTTACGTTTTTGCATCCAATGGCTGACATACAAGGTGCTGGTTATAACGCGTATCAATCGACGGTGGCGGTTGGTTCGGGTGAGATTATAGGAAAGGGGATCGGTTATGGCACGCAAAGCAAGCTGCGCTTTTTGCCTGAGTATCAGACCGACTTTATTTTTGCAGCATTTGCCGAAGAGTGGGGGCTTGTTGGTGTGCTACTTATTTTTTCTCTTTATGGGCTTATTTTCGTACAAATTTTACGCACGGCAACAAGAGGCGCCTCAAATTTTGAAACGCTCTTTGCGCTCGGCGTTCTGTTTTATTTTCTCGCACATTTTACGCTACACGTAGGTATTAATATGGGTTTGCTTCCGGTTACCGGTACAACCATTCCTTTTATGAGCTACGGTGGCTCGCACATTTTAGCTGAGTTTATTGCGCTTGGAATGATCTCCGGAATGAGCCGCTACGCGCGCGTCACACACCCCGAGGCACTTACCAATGAGTTCAGCGGCGCACACGGTCGCTAGCGCTCGTAAAGCACGAGCGTTTTTTCAACCATTTTATCGAGTGAAAATTCGCTCATATCGTTATCTAATGCTTCGCCCACCCCACCCACGCGATTGGCAGTAATGGGTAGTCCTGCAGCTCGGGCCTCTAAAATAACGTACCCGAGACCCTCTTTTATAGAAGGCAAGGAAAAGCGATCAAAACCCTTCATCGCTTCTGAGGAGGGTATAAAGCCAAGGAGTTTTACGCGCGTCTCCAGGTTATGTTTTGTTATTAATTCTTGCAATTCACCTTGCAATTCACCATCTCCCACTATCGCCACATACATATCTGGATTATTTTTTGCTTCTTCAATAAGTGCCCGATGGTTTTTGTTGTATGTCAGTTCGCCTACGGTACCGGTAATGGTTACGCCGGCAGGGAAGGAATGACGTATGACCTCACCGCTGCCAAAATGCATAGTAAGATCGATGCCGTTATAAATTCGCACAGCCTTTTTAGCAACAGATGGCATTCGCTTTGCCAAGCGCAGCTCATACTCGCTTACGCAAATAACTCTTGTGACAAGCAACGCAGTTGCCCAGCTCATTATCCATAACAACGCACGAGCAATACTATTTCTGTTCTCATTGAATGCCCATCCGTGTGCTGTAAAAATAATATTTGGTACTCCTGCAAGCCGTGCGGCAAGTGCTCCCACGCCGCCGGCCTTGCTGGAGTTAAGATGTACAACATCGGGCTGCTCTTTTTTAAACAATCGGTAGAGCTCAAAGAAACTTTTTATGTCGGCCCCAAAAGAGACATCGCGTTTAAGGGAGAGGATAGGAAAGGTATTGATATTTGCAGCCAGCAATTTTTTTTCTAATAACCCAGGCTGACCGTACGCCACTACCACCTCATGCCCGCGCGCATGTGCTGCCGTGGCCAGGTCGAATACATACCGTTGCGCTCCACCCCAGTTCGCTTTTGTAATGACAAAAAGAATTTTTTTCATAATTTAGAAAAAGCGAACTGGGGTGGAGCGGGGGAAAGGGGAGGGGGAAAAGTATGCCGGGGGCATATTTTTCGGAGTTTCCCCGTGGAGGAAGGCAGGTCTCGCGTTTTGCGAGACGTCGGAAAACCGTGAGGTTTCCGAGTAAGCGCCTCCCCAATTTGCCTTGGTTACGACATAGAGGATCTTTTTTCGGTGTATATCTGAAACCTCCATAGATTTTTCTTTGTTATATGGTACAACTCTATCACATGGCATTTAGTGGCAAAAAAGCCACCGCACTTCTTCTCATCGGCGACATCGTCGTCTTTGCCTTTTCTCTTGCCGTAACCCTCATATTGCGTTACCAAAGCGGCCTTTCGCTTACTATTATAGAGCTTCATGTCATACCTTTTGCCGCACTTTTTTTACTATGGACACTCGTTTTTTATATGGCTGGCCTCTACGGCAAAGACGTAATACTTTTCAAAAGCAAGCTTCCCGGCATGATCTTGCGTACACAAATGCTCAATATCATCCTGGCTGCACTCTTTTTCTTTTTTATTCCCGAATTTATTATCGCTCCAAAAACTAACCTTGCCATCTACCTCGTCATTTCACTTCTTGGCATTTATATTTGGCGCATAGCGCTTTTCCCGCGCCTTACAAAACCTTCGTTCCGCGAAGGCGCTGCGGTTGTTGCCTCGGGTCCCGAAGTGCAAGAGTTAGTTAACGAAGTAAATAAAAATCCACGCTATCCGTTTGAATTACGAATGACCGTCAGCCCCGAGGCGTTAAGTGCAGACCTCGAGGCATTTACACAGGAGCTTTCGCGGAAAAATATTTCAATCATCATAGTTGACATGGGTCACTCGGCCTCAAAAGAAATTCTTTCCAAACTCTATAATGTTTCTTTTCTTAAGGGCCAGTATCGCTTTATGGATTTTTATCGCGTCTATGAAGAGGTTTTTGACCGCGTACCACTTTCACTTTTGCATTACGACTGGTATCTGGAAAATGTTTCTCTGCAAACATCGACCTTTTATGCGGTCAGTAAACGAGCCATTGATATTATTGGGGGACTCTTAATGGGTCTTGTGACTCTTATCATTCTGCCGGTTATATACGTTGCCATGCGCCTTGAGGGTCCAGGGCCTCTTTTCTTGCGACAAGAGCGGTTCGGACTTTCGGGCAAGCAAATGGTTGCATATAAATTTCGCAGCATGACGTTTGATAATTCTGCCTCAAGCGAATGGGTGGGAGAGGAAAAGAAAAATCGCATTACACGTGTGGGGGCAATTTTACGGCGTACCTCGCTTGATGAATTTCCACAATTTCTGAATGTTCTTCGGGGAGAACTTTCGCTTATTGGTCCGCGCAACGATATTATAGGTTTAGGTACGCGTCTTGCGGAGGCCATTGCGTACTATAATATCCGCTATACGGTCGTCCCGGGCATTACCGGATGGGCGCAGATTAACCAGCGATACGAGCCGGGTAATATTTCCCCGCAGTCGATAGAAGAGACTAAAATGCGTCTTGCGTACGATCTGTACTACATCAAATATCGTTCGCTTGCTCTGGATATCGTGATCACTCTTAAAACATTCAAACGTATGATCTTTCGCGTGAGCTCTCTATAACTATGCAAAACTCCCACAGTACTTCCGAATCCCTAGCCCCACTTGGCCATAAGGGATTCGAGGCGCACACTATTTTTATAACAGGGGCAGCAGGTTATGTTGGCGCAATGCTCGTCAAAAAATTTGCGGCACGCGAGGATGTGGATCGTATTGTTGGACTCGACAAAGAGCCGCTCCCTGAAATGCTTGAAGGCGAGGAGAAGCTCGTCTATGTGCAAATGAATACGGCGGATGCATGGGAAGAGAAAGTGCAGTTGTACAAACCCACAGTCGTCATTCACGCCGCCTGGCAAATTAGAGAAATGTACGGCAATCAGAAAGAAGAATGGCGATGGAATATTGACGGCTCGGACAAAATCTTCAACTTTGCGCTTGGAGAACCCTCAGTTAAACGCCTTATCCATTTTTCGACCGTTGCTTCGTATGGCGCGTATTCTGACAATAAAGTCGAATGGCGTTTTAAAGAGGAAGATCCTTTTCGTAAAAGCGATTATCTATATGCGGAAGAAAAACGAATCGCTGAGGAGCATCTTGAGCAGAAAGTCGGTGCTGCGCGTAAAAAAGGAAGTACCCTTGCCGTTGCTGTGGTACGTCCTGCGGCAGTTACTGGCCCTAGAGGCCGCTTTATGCGTATTCGTTTCGGCCTACAATCGGCGCTTTCGGGGCAATTAAAGGGCTCCTTTATATACAGAGTCATTTCGGCACTCGTTTCATTTGTGCCAGTAACGTCTAAATGGCTTCGGCAGTTCGTACATGAAGACGACGTGGTAGGTATTATCGAAACGCTGGCATTCTCGGTGCCTAAGAGCGACTATGAAATTTTTAACTTATGCCCGCCGGGCAGTGTTGTGCGAGGAGGAGATATGGCAAAGGCGGTAGGAAAGCGCGCGCTTCCGGTGCCTCCTATTTTGGTGCGGGTGGGATTTTTCGTGATGTGGCACGCAACAAGAGGCAAAGTACCCACCGGTCGCGGTGCGTGGAAGAGCTACTCGTATCCAATAGCAGTGAGCGGAGAAAAAATAACAAAAGAGTACGGTTATCACTACCAGCACAGCAGTCTTGATGCGTTTTATTATACCGACGGTACGTACGAAGAATTCGTGCCAGAACTGTCGCGCCGTACAAAAAGGTAATATTTTTGTCTATGGAAGCAGAAAAAAAGAAGGCAGTAGTCACCGGCGGTGCAGGATTTATTGGCTCTCATTTGGCAAATACTCTTTCTGACAATGGGTTTCAGGTGACCGCGCTGGATATTGCACAAGATACTCGCGGTCGCCTGCATACAGACGTAGCATTTGAAGTTTGCGATGTACGAGATACTACCGCACTCGCTCGAATATTTGCTGGAGCGCAGTATATTTTTCATACCGCTGCGCTTCCGCGCGTCCAGTATTCGATTGAACATCCACGTGAGACAAATGAAGTGAATGTAGGTGGGATTGTAAATGTGCTTACGGCTGCGCAAGAAGCGAAAGTTGCGCGAGTCGTCTATTCTTCCTCAAGTTCAATATATGGTGAGCAAGATTCGCTCCCATTTATAGAAAGCATGCAGGCACACCCTAAAAGCCCGTATGGTTTGCAAAAATATATCGGTGAGCTTTATTGCAGCGTTTTTTCAGAAGTTTACAACCTACAAACTGTCTCACTGCGATATTTTAACGTCTATGGTCCGGGCGACGATCCGCATAGTGCCTATGCACTTGTTATTCCGAAATTCCTTGAAATGCGCGTACAAAATAAAGCCCTCACTATTACTGGCGATGGTACCCAGACGCGAGACTTTACTCATGTTCGTGATGTGGTTCGCGCTAATCTGCTTGCCGCACAGAGCCCGTCGGTAGGCAATGGGGAATCGCTTAATATTGGCGCGGGCAATAATGTCTCGATTAACCGCATTGCCGAGCTTGTCGGAGGGCCAACGCAGTACATCGCACCGCGTTATGAGCCGCACGATACTAAAGCGGACAATGCGCTTGCAAAAAAACTTCTCGGATGGGAGCCGCACATTTCGATAGAAGAGGGAATAGCAGAACTTAAAAAACTCTCGGGTCTCCAATAAAAAACCTCAAGTATGTATTCATTTTTTCTTGCGCTCCTACTTGTTGCACTATGCTACGGTCTTTATCTCTGGGGCAGCATCCATGCGGCAATTGCTAAGAGCGTGCAGATACAAGCTCGTACGACCGCTTACGAACAGCACCCGACGAATCCCTCGCGACGCATTCTAGTTGCTGGCGACAGTACGGCAGTCGGAGTCGGAGCTTCTTTGACGCAAGATTCAATTGCCGGACGTATTGGGAGTGATTTTCCGGAAGCCGAGATTACAAATCTTGGCAAAAGCGGCCTGCGCCTAGCACTTCTTAAAGAAGCTCTGCTTGCACGCCAAAACGAACGCTATGACCTAATTGTGTTACAGATTGGCAGTAATGACATTACAGGTCGCACCTCATACACAGAAATCCGCAATACCCTGCGGGAGATACTCGATCTTGCAAGTAAGATGGGTAAAAAGGTAGTTGTTTTGACCGCAGGCAATGTTGGCCTCTCGCCAGTATTTCATCCGCCAATTAGTTGGTATATTACGCACCGCACACGCATTGTGCGGGAAATATTTATAGAGGAAGTTGGTAAGCACAAAAATGCTACCTATATTGATCTCTTTAGAGAGAGGCCGGATGAACCGTTTAATAAAGACATACATCGCTACTATGCGCCTGACTTCTTTCATCCAAGTGGCGAAGGTTATGGTCTGTGGTATTTGCAGCTGCGTGAAGCGCTTTAACTGCGACACATATGTCTTTCAGTGCTTAAAAAACCGCATTGTATTTGGCGGGTAAGGTCCTTTCGCTTATTCAGGAAAAATAAGGAGTGCTCATACTTTTTTCATTTCAGGTTGTTATAAAACTCATTACCTCACACACGAGGAAGACAGTACAAAGAGGCTAGCCATGTTTATCGATAAGAATCGGTCATCCGAAGAGCTCGACGAGTCTGCAGACCAGCACGAAGCTCAAGCGGTGAAAGAGCGTGAAGCCGCTGAGAAACGTCGTACGGCAGAAGCTGCCGAAGAAGATGCGGATGATGCTGAGGCCGAAGCGGAAAAATAGGCCGTACGGCGACACTCTTTCGCGCGCAGGCCGCCCCGTCAACGGGTGCGGCCGCTTTTATGGTATAAAGCATTGCATGATTGTTGATGGCAAACAAATTGCACAAGAGGTAATAAGTGAGCTTGCAAAAGAGCGCGCAAGCCTGGCACCTGTCGTCAAACTGGGCTTCGTACTGAGCCAAGGAGATGAAGCTTCTGCTTCGTTCGTAAAAATGAAAGAGCGCATTGCCGACAGGCTCCACGTGGTTGTCGTGCGAGAAGAAGTTACTACTACGCAAGAAGCGCTTCACGCAATTAAGCGCTTAGAAAAAATAACAGACGGCATTTTGGTTCAGCTTCCGCTTCCTGAAAACGTTGATACTGAAAAAGTTATTTCCGCAGTCCCCAAAGAAAAAGATGTCGACTTTGTACATTCTCCGGTAGCACTCGCCATAGAAGAAGTGCTTAAACGCACCAATACTAACGTAGAAAATATGGTGGCTGTTGTGGTAGGGCAAGGACGCTTGGTCGGAGCCCCTGCTGCTGAGCTTTTGCGCCGACTTGGCGCAAGAGTCTCTGTAGTTACTGCGGAACAGGGTTCACTTGAAGAGTTAAAAAATGCAGATATTGTTATCTTGGGTGCCGGTAATCCCGGTATGGTACATCCGGAAATGCTTAAAAAAGGTGTAGTGCTTATCGATGCTGGTACCTCTGAAAGCGCAGGAAAGCTTGCGGGCGACGCAACAGCAGCCTGCGCGGATGTCGCTTCAATATACACGCCTGTCCCCGGAGGCATAGGTCCTATTGCCGTTGCCATGATATTTAAAAACCTTTTCATGCTCGCCAAGCGCTCATAAATCTGCTACTGTGTGAGCCATGTTTAGGTTGCGCTACGCAGCAGTCGTTATCCTCATTGCGGCGGGACTCGTCGGGTATTTCGTCTACGCGACAACCGGAACCGGAGGAAGATTCGACTTCAAGCTTGGCCTCGATCTCTCAGGCGGCACGCATCTTGTCTATAGTGCTGATGTAAGTGCACTTCCTGCAGAACAAGTAGCAGATTCACTTGCAACATTGCGCGAGGTGATTGAACGTAGAGTCAATGCGTTTGGCGTTGGTGAGCCAATTGTACAAACAGAGCAGGGAGGAGCGCTTGGTGGGGGAGAACATCGGCTTATTGTCGAACTTCCTGGTATTACTGATGTTGATGAAGCGGTAAAAATGATAGGCGCAACACCGCTCCTTGAATTTAAATTAGTAAAACAGGGATTTGAAAATAACCTTGAGCTTGCATCTACCTCAACAACGCCGGGTGCTCCTTTGATTCCTAATCCAGATGCATTTGAAGAAACAGGTCTTACCGGCAAATATCTTTCTCGTGCGGCGCTCGAGTTTGGTAATGGTGGCGCGCTCGTAACGGAACCAACCGTGCGTGTCGACTTCAACGCCGAAGGCACGCAATTGTTTTCCGATATCACAAGCAACAACGTGAATCGTCCTCTTGGAATTTTCTTGGACGGAAGACTTGTTTCTTCGCCGACCATCCGCGAGGCGATTACCGACGGTACGGCAATAATTTCAGGCAACTTCAACGCAGAGAGTGCTCGCGAATTGGTACGTAACCTCAACCTCGGTGCCTTACCGGTCCCCATTGTTCTTTCAAGCACACAAACTATCGGCGCGACACTCGGCGATGAGGCTGTGCGCGCTGGAATTCTTGCAGGTATAGTCGGTTTTCTGGCGCTCTGTGCGTTTATGATTCTTTGGTATCGGCTACCGGGCGTTATTGCGGTCGTCTCTCTTCTTATTTACATTGTGCTCATGCTTGCGCTCTTTAAGCTTATTCCGGTTGTGTTGACCGCTGCAGGTATTGCAGGCTTTATTCTTTCGGTCGGTTTGGCCGTTGATGCTAACGTTCTTATTGCCGAGCGTCTTAAAGAAGAACTTGCGGCAGGTAAAAAAACAGATGCTGCTATTCGTGAAGGTTTTGCACGGGCATGGCTTGCAATTCGCGATTCTAACATTGCACACATCATTGCCGGTGTTATTCTTTTCTGGTTTGGTACATCACTCATCAAAGGGTTTGCGCTCGTCTTTGGCTTGGGTGTTCTTGTCTCGATGCTTTCTGCAATAACCATATCCCGCACATTCTTGCTTGCGCTTGGTATTAGTGCGGAGTCAAAATTTGGTCATTTTCTTCTGCGCTCCGGGTTGCGCAAATAAATTGCGATTACTACCATGAACATCACTAAGTACGAAAAATATTTCTTCATACTGCCGCTGATACTTTCGCTCCTTGCAGTTGCTGCGATCGTACTATGGGGGCTCAAGCCCGGTATCGACCTTTCTGGCGGTTCGCTCCTGCAGGTTACCTATACCGATGCTCGTCCTGCGGCCGAGGCAATACACGAAGCAGTAGAGCCCCTTAATTTGGGTGAAGTACGCGTTCAGCCAACGGGCGAGAGCGGGTATATCTTGCGCCAACGCGACCTTACCAATGACGAACGCAACACGCTTCTCTCAACACTCGGCACGCTCGGTAAAGTACAGGAAGACCAGTTTAATTCGGTAGGACCCATTATCGGGCAGGAACTTTTACGGAAAGCGTGGATAGCAATAACTCTTGTTGTTGTTTTGATTATTGCTTTCATAGCGTTTGCATTTCGCGGTGTCTCCAAACCAGTCGCCTCATGGAAATACGGTATTGTCGCTATTGTGACACTCTTGCATGACATCCTTGTGCCACTCGGTCTTTTTGCCGCGCTCGGGCATTTCTTCGGTGCCGAAGTAGACGCACTCTTTATCGTGGCACTCCTGACTATTTTGGGTATTTCTATCAACGACACGATTGTCGTCTTCGACCGAATCCGTGAAAATTTGCGGCTTAACGAAGAACATCACAAACGAGAGAGCTACGACGAGGTTGTGGGCCGTAGCATCGTGCAAACAATCGCCCGTTCTATAAATACATCGATGACAGTCATTATCGTACTTGCCGCGCTCTACTTCCTTGGTCCTGCGGCCACAAAAAATTTCGCGCTTACGCTTATTGTTGGTATGGTAGCCGGCACCTACTCTTCGATATTCTTGGCAAGTCCGATGCTTGTGGTGTGGGAACGTTTTTCTAACCGTAAAAGCGGATAAAAACTCTTTACTTTTTTCTGTATGGGCGCACAATACAATGTGTAGCAAATTTGACGATACAGACACGTGGCAACTAACGGAAACTCAAACGGCCTGCCTGCGCAGGCAGGAAACGTAAACGGAAAAATATTCCCGCCTAAAAAATTTCTCTTCGTATCGCTTGAAAGCGAAAGCGGCGATTTAGCGTGGAAGCTCAAGCGCGAAGGGCACGAGGTAAGGGTCTACGTAAAGGCTAAAGACGACGCCGACGTGTATGACGGTGTCTTAGAAAAAGTCCCTTCGTGGGAAGAGCACAAAGACTGGGCCGATGTTATCGTTTTTGACGATGTCGGCTTTGGCGAGGTAGCGAACAAGCTTCGCAAAGCGGGGAAGCTGGTTATTGGAGGCACCCCTTACACCGACGCGCTTGAGATGGACAGGGAATTCGGCCAAGGGGAAATGCGAAGGCTTGGTATGCTCGTTTTGCCACATTGGGATTTTGACAGTTTCGACGCTTGCCTTGAATTTTTGAAGGCAAACCCGGGCCGGTACGTATGGAAGCCCTCCGGAAACACGCCCTCAAATATGAAGGGAATCTTATTTCTTGGAACCGAAGATGATGGTCGCGATATTATCGAAGTATTGGAGCGCAATAAAACTACATGGGCAAAAAAGATAAAAGGCTTTCAGGTGCAGAAGTTCGTCTCCGGGGTCGAGATAGCGGTTGGCGCGTTCTTCAACGGCAACGACTTTATCTACCCTATAAACGTTAACCTCGAGCATAAAAAACTTTTCCCCGGCGACTTAGGGCCTTACACCGGCGAGATGGGCACTTTAATGTATTGGTCAGCACCAAATACAATTTTTAATCTCACACTCGCAAAATTAAAAGAAGACCTAGCCAAAGTGGGCTACATCGGTTACATCGACATCAACTGCATTGCCAACGCGCGCGGTGTCTATCCGCTTGAATTTACCTGCCGCTTCGGCTACCCAACGATACAAATACAAATGGAAGGCATACAAACGCCGATGGGAGAGTTCCTATATGCTATGGCAAGTGGTACCTCGCTTGAGCTTAAGACAAAACGCGGGTTCCAGATTGGTGCGTGTCTGGCGGTGCCGCCGTTTCCATATCACGATAAAGACCAGGCCGAGGTGTACCGCGACCTTTCGATACTTTTGCGCAAGCCGAATAACTTCGACGGCTTTCATTTGGGCGATATAAAGTTCGTCGACAACGAGTGGCGGGTAGCCGGCTATTCTGGCTACGTTTTAGTTGTCTCGGGCTCCGGGACGACCGTGCAGGAAGCTAGGGGGCAAATGTACAGCCGCATCAATAACATCATTTTGCAAAATATGTTTTATCGAAAGGACATCGGTCTGCGGTGGGAGGCCGACAGTGACAAACTTCAAACCTGGGGATACCTTTACGGATAATGGACATAGGCATTATCGGCTACGGGAGGTTTGGCGTCCTTCTACACGAGATGATTTCGCGCTTTACTCCCAAAGCACAGGTGCGTGTTTTTTCCCGCGGGGCGGTCCCTGATAGTAAAGTATTTTTTACACTTGCTGAAGTGGCACAATGTGACGCCGTAGTTCTTGCGGTGCCTATTCACGTATTTGAAGACCGTATAAAAGAGATACTCCCGTTGCTTGGGAAGGGGAGCATCGTCGTTGATGTGGCAACCGTTAAGACGCATACGGTAGAAATTTTAAAGCGTCACCTTGGCACACGGCCGTTTGTTGCAACACACCCGATGTTTGGCCCTGAGAGTTACGAAAAGAAGGACAAGGATGTAAACGGTTTTCGTATTGTTATTACCGAGCATACGCTTATGCCAGAGCAGCATGATAGCTTTGTCGCATTTCTCACACAGTGTGGGTTTGATGTTGTCGAAATGAGTGCAGAGAGTCACGATAAGCATTTGGCGGAGACACTTTTTCTAACGCATTTTATCGGGCAGGTGGTCTCGCGCGGAGGTTTCAATCGAACACAGATAGATACGGTTTCCTTTGGATACTTAATGGATGCGGTTGAGAGTGTGCGGCACGACATCGGGCTTTTTCAAGATGTATACCGCTTTAACCCGTACTGCGAAGAAATGCTCAAGAAATTTGAAATTGCTGAAGCTGAAGTCCACGAGCTTTTACAGAGAAAAAAATAAAGGCACCCATAGGGCGCCCCTCAAACATTCGCTGCTACTGATCTTCGCGAGGTATCGTTTCAACCGCAAACCTTGCGACCGCTCCACTACGAACTTTCTCTACCACCGCGTGGTACTCAGGATGTGTCCTGAAATCGGGACCTAACCGTTCCTCGATTGCATCCTTATGCCGCTCGAGTGCGGCTTTTGCCGCGGCAGTTTGTCTGTCGTCTTCCATAATCCGCACCTCATTGTCGAAGGATCATCTAAAACGAAACCGACCCCTTACGGGGCCGATTGTGATTTCGTTGTTACGCGAGCATCATCAACTAACCCCTCTTGCGAGTGGCATAGCTAAACCAGAAGAAGAACTTCTGTGTGCTCATATGGCCACTCTATACAATGAAGCAAAATCTGGCAAGATAGGGAAATGATTATCGGGATTACAGGCACGGATGGGGGAGGAAAGGGAACGGTGGTTGATTTTTTGATAAAAGAGAAAGGGTTTTTGCACTGCTCGGCGCGGACTCTTTGGATTGATGAAATTAATCACCAAGGCATTGAAGTAAACAGGGCAAATATGCGCATTGTTGCAAATGAGCTACGGGCTCAGCGTGGCGATGATTTTTTGATTACAGAATATAAGCGGCGAACCGGTTTTGCACCTGATAAGAACTATGTAATCGAATCTCTGCGTGCAACGGCAGAAGTAGAGACTCTCAAAAAATTTGGTGGCATTTTGTGGGCTGTAGATGCTGATCAGCATATTCGATACGGTCGTATCCAGTCTCGTGCGTCAGAAAGCGACAAGGTTTCGTTCGAAGAATTTGTAGCGCATGAGACACTCGAAATGAACGACCCCGACCCTCATGGTATGCAAAAAGCAAAAGTGATATCAATGGCTGACACAATGTTTCGCAATGATGGCACACAAGAAGAGCTTTTTGCACAGGTAGAAAAGGCTCTAGGGGCGGTGTATAAGTGATTTGTGCTATTTTTGCCTGAATCTAGAATGAAGGGTAGCAGGACCTCGGGAACAAGCTAATCCTCCATTGAGGAAAGCACTCCTAGCATTGTGCGAGATTTACAGGAGCAATCCTGACTGGTTCCGTGATGGTCCCAGGTTCATACCCTTTGCGCGTCGCGTTTCGGTCCTTTTTAGGCGCGGTCTCCCATTCTTTTGGAGACCGCGCTTGACCTTATGTAGCAAGCTCTTTTTTGACTTGACGACCCTCTATATATGACTATAATGGCTATATGACTGCCTGATGGTGAAGCTAGCTCGTTTCGAGAAAGCCCGCCTTCTGGCGGGCTTGTTCGTTGACATATCCAATACATTTTCCGGCCCCTAATTGAAGGTCGGAAGATGGATCACACCGACCGCAACTTCTTGTACAAGGAGGTTGTTGGTCAAGCAAGCAAAAGTCCGGTTTCGCCTCAAAGGCGTCACTGGAAAAAAAGTCCTTCCAAAATTTTCCACTGGGAGGCAAATAAGAGAAAAACTGTCCGGTTCCGCTTAAGAAGCGTCACTGGATTATAAAAATAATTTTTCTCTTGTTCCGTTCTAACGAGCTTGGATTGCGCCATGCGCGCAGTTCTATAATTAGAGTTTGATCCTAGCTCAGGATGAACGCTGGCGGCGTGGATAAGGCATGCAAGTCACGGGGGCAGCAATGCAACCGGCAGACGAGGTAGTAATGCGCAGGTACGCACCGAAGAGTCGGGTATAGCTCGTCGAAAGACGGGGTAATCCCCGATAGTCTCTCCGGAGTAAAGGAGTCTATTTATTTAGATTTCCGCTTTTTGAGCGGCCTGCGTGGTATCAGCTAGTTGGTAAGGTAATGGCTTACCAAGGCTACGACACCTAGGGGACCTGAGAGGGTGACCCCCACCGATGGGACTGAGACACGGCCCATACACCTACGGGTGGCTGCAGTCAAGAAACTTCCACAATGG
>JACMMG010000011.1 GCA_014379165.1 Candidatus Parcubacteria bacterium | reverse complement strand
TTTTGATAGGAATCGGCGTTGTGGTTTTGCCCGACGCTCTCAACTTCCTTGGATGGTTCGTAGATACTCCTGCGTTCCTTTGGATAAGCGTTATATTTTGGGGGCTCTTACTTGCGTATTACCTATATCAAGTTAAAGATAAAATTACTGCCACTAATATTAAAAAAGCTAACCATAACTTTTGGAATGATGTGAAGAGTGGTTTCAGACAGTCTTTCTGGCCTACAATGGCAGGAATAGTGTTTATTCTACTTATTGCGCTCTTGATGTATTTAACAAGTCCGGAAAGCTTTTAAGAACATGAAGGCAAAACCTACCGAGATCGAAAGACAGTTGATCGAAAAGCTAAAGAAAGCCGAAGAGTATTTATTGAAACTAGCTGATGAAATTGGAGAATACAGAGATAAATTGCAAGTGCCTTACATGATAGAAGATATAAAAAATCAATTAAGCAAGAAGAAAAGTGCGAGAGTAACTACTGCTTGGTTGCAGAGAAGATACCGGATCGGCTATGCCCGAGCCGCCCGATTAGTTGATGCGTTAGAGCAAAGGAAGATAATAAAAAAGTAATTATGGATGTTTCAAATAAGGGAGAAGTAGAGAAAGAATATACGATTTCCAGATTAACAAATCGAATAGGTAGTCGTTATACGCCTTGGATATTGTTGATAGTAGGTATGCTAATCTACCTTTTTGGCGAAATAACAATTGCGAGTTTTATTGGTACTTTTATTATTACCATCGCGGCTTTCGTGGGAGGTAAAGAATATGGTCATAAACTAGGCTTTAAAGACGGACTGGGAAAGAAGTAGCCATACCACGCAGGCGCACTAATCATCATCTGGTACACTTGCGCTGTTTATGAAACGGCGAGAGAAACGTATCTACGGTCGCCTCCTAAGAGACCTCTGGCAGACAGAGAACCACGAGAAAGGTCTAGATCTCGCAGAACTATTTGACGTTCAAAAACGAGTCGCAGAAGCAATAATGCGACTCGAACAGCGTACTAAGAAATACACAAAACCTTACTCTCAATCCCAACAGAGCAGAATTAACCAAATACAGAGAGATATAAGCCTCTTTAGACTAATTGGTGACGCTCTCGCCTCAGTGCTGATTAAACTCTATACCATTCGCCAACATTGCAAACATCCTCCCGCAACAAGATATTTGATTGATCAAAGAGGCTTTCAGCATGAGTTAGAAGCCACTCGCCAATTTCTAGTGTCTGGCCACCTAGCAATTCTTCATCAGATCACAAATTGTCTTCGAATGGGCGATATAAGCATCGTTACAGGGAACACCCCTGTTACCGTGGAAGTAAAATATGATCTTAATGAGAAAGACCCGCGTCTAGCCCGACAAGTTAAGCGTGCTTATTATTTTGACAAATTGCACGGAGAAGCCGCAGAGCTCACCCCGGAGGAGTTAAAAGAGGCATTTCCCGATGTATATTCCGAAGAGATGTCGCTGGTACGAGCACAGGTAGATAAAAGATACCCAAGCCAGCAAACTGACTTCACTGTGGAGTTAAATGAGATGTTGAAGAAGACCCTAGTA
The DNA here is from genome assembly GCA_014379165.1 of Candidatus Parcubacteria bacterium. GTDB lineage: Bacteria > Patescibacteriota > Minisyncoccia > Phycocordibacterales > SBAW01 > GWA1-54-10. The sequence continues at coordinate 11,514 of JACMMG010000011.1, read as the reverse complement.
GACAAGAAAGATCGATTTGTAACCTTTGATGGTATTACCGCGTATATTATTCGTCCTTGTGAACGCGACAGAGTACGTAGTGCCATGCATGAGGGAATACAGCCTCTTACAGAGGAACAGTCAGGCTTCTTAAAGGATGCTCAGGAATTCACAATGGTAGATATTTGGAATAATCACCTTCAATTTCCTTATCTCCCACCCATAACTAGCTTGTTTGAGCCAAAAGTAGCAACTAAGCTCGTTTTCGGTGACCTCCTTCTTCTTACACTGATGAATGGTGCAAAAATGGCTGAGTATTTACGAAGCAAGAATATAGAAATCGAGACCGAAGGTGACCAACATTTTTGGAGGACACACAAGTGCAAGGTTAATGGTAAAGAACAATACCTATTTCTGCCATTACAGCATGTAATGTTTGCCGCGCATTCAACGGAATATCTAGCGAATTATTGTTTGGAGATCAGTCATGCCTTAGATGAGGCTGAAACAATGATACGGAAGAGATACGAGTTGCAAATACACGGTAGTTCTAATCTCATTAGGCAGTTACTAAACTGGCTCAAACGTAGGATCTGGCCTAGTATTTAGTACATCCTCGAATTCACGCCCGAAGAGGTACCAACCGTTTAACTCCGTTATTAAACGGTTCCAGTTCTGACTAACGTGGGTCATGGTGAAAATTCGGTTGATTTATATAGTTCGTTTGGAGCACCCAAACGGGAGATTTTATGTAGTTGGAACCAGAAAGAAAAAGCCGCCCGACGAACCAGGTTCGTCGAGGGCTTTGTTGTGCAGAGCGTATGCGCTCAGGTGACGACTTCCCCGGCCTTCGCAGCTTCCCGGTGAGCCTTCTCTTCAGCGGCGATCATCTCGTTCTCCAGGTGGTCGAGTGCCTGAGAGAAGAGGGGCTCGTCCCTCATTTGAAAGTCCGTTGCAGTCCGTTGGAGCAGGTCGTAGATCGTGCCGAAATTCTTCGGAATCTTCCCGCCGATCACCATCCTGAGGGCGCCGCGGAATTCGGCTTGCGCGAGGTGTAGGCGGTTTGCCCCAGGCAATATCGCATCCGCGTACTCCTTGCGGATCTGTTCGACCCCCCTCGGGATATTGTCGTGAAAAGGAACGGTCAGGGGAGGATTGAGGATGGAGTTCTGCTTCTCCCACATCTCGGTGAATGTATCAACCAGCTCCTTGCTGCCGAGTACTTCTTCGAGGGAATCGGCAGAAAAACGTCCGTCTGGGGGGTTGATGTACTTATTGGCCGCCTCCTCGGCCCGTTTCTTGATTGCTTCGCCCTCCGTTGGAGTGAAGTTGAGCGCAGCCACGAAACGGTCAATATGGTCGTGATGGAACATAACCAAATCTCCTCTTCGTTTGGTTGGCAGTACTATGCCGTATCTACCTCCTTCTGTAAAGCCCGCCCAAACTCCTGCCACTGATTCCAATTAGCACCCACCAGGGTCGCAAGAACAAAAATTAAATTTGCTACAATCTGCACATGGCCGAACCTAAAACAAAAAAGACCACTGCAAGCGTGACAGCATTCGTTGGTGCTATTGAAAACGAACAGCGGCGTACAGATGCAAAACAGCTTTTGAAGATATTTAAGGAAGTGACCGGCGTGAAGCCGGCGATGTGGGGACCCAGCATTATCGGCTATGGTGTCTATCACTACAAGTCCGAACGCTCCACTCAGGAGGGCGACTGGCCGAGAGCTGGCTTCTCTCCGCGCAAAGCAAATCTCACGATCTATATCTTACCTGGCTTTGCGAAATACGAGCCGCTCTTTAAAAAGCTCGGGAAACACAAGACTAGCAAGGCGTGTTTGTATATCAACAAACTCTCGGACATCGATATTCCGACGCTTCGAACGATCATCAAAGAGACTCAGAATGAAATGAATCGTCGGTACCCGACGAAGTAGTGACTACTCCCTCCCCACACATTGTAATGAGCGAGCATTTCTAACCCCTAATGACAGTATTAAAATCGCGACAGTTGGGACCCGCCCTGTAACCAACACCAAATTTCAAGCGTTATACGTATTGTGAATGTCGAGTCGATTTATAAAAATCGCGGGAATAACGGTAATCATTCTCATTTGCTTTTACGGTCTCCAATACATTGCAACCGCAATTCATTTCGGGTGCCAAGACCCAAAAGAAGACTGCCCGCCGCCAATTTATGGAGCAGGTGAGATTGTATACAGACTTATCGTCCAACCACCGTGGCTTATATTTGATCGCTAATCGCTATTCTCATTATGAATAAAAGTAGAATATTATATTCTGTTTTCGCAATATTATTTGGGGCCTTCATGGTTGTATATGGAGGGTATGACGATAGTCCCGGAGCGCAATTGCTCGGACTCTTGGCAGTTATTGGCGGCATTGTAGGCGTGATAAAGAGCAAAAAGAAAAATTCCAACTAAACCAACCCCGCCTCTAAACTGTGGCCAAATAAATACCAGGTATTAAGCTCTATAAGCAATTGGTTTCAACCTGCTGACCGGTAGGCAGGTGAGTACTTTTTAAGTCGCATTAAGCACGTTTAGTTTTTCTCTTGCAAAAATTTGTATAACGACCAGCATTTATCCAAAACTCGTAAAATATTCCTCCAAACATCGTCCACGATATATACCAGGCAAATTCTTCGCCATTTCTAATCCCTAATGGCAGTAATTAAAAAAAGAAACCAACCCGGGGGAGTTGGTTTCTACAGTTTGGCTGCTTTCGCGATCTTTTCTGCCGGGCCCTTGCTCAAGAGCAGGCCAAACAGATGGTCGCAATTGATGCGGGCGTGCCGGACTGCGTCGGGGTGACGTGCTCCCCACAGCACAATCCAGTCGAGGAGCGCTGAGCAGGACACGACTGGTACATTGGTCCGCCTCGAGCGCAGCATCCGCGGGAAGATCCCTCCCAGAAACTTGTGCGGGGAGAATACCGTCACCACCTGCACAACTCGAGCCTTCGTGAATCTCGAGGCGATAGCGGTGGCGATAACTCCGCCCATGCTGTGTCCTAGGAGTAAGATATCTTCTTCGCCATCGTCGTATTTCTCGACAATGCTATCGGCGAAGCGACGCATTTTCTCACCTTGCCAGGGTGAGTACCACAAATGTTCGACCGAAAAGCTCGCACGGGGGAACTGCTTTTTGAAGGCAGTTTCGAAGTGCGGCCACATCAGCCGAGAGAGTGTCTGGAAGTTCCAGACTCCTACAATGGCGATGATGCGCATGACGCACCTCCTCCTTTTGACTCGCTAGTAATAATACTAGCATACTTAAGCTATTTAGTCAAGTGGGGCCGGTCTAACCCTATAACTCCCGCATGAATAAAATGTACAGGAAAGTTAGGAGTATACTTGCCCTATATGGAAAAAATTAAAATCGAGCATCACACCTTATCCGGAGGCTTCTGGATCGCGGCCTGGCTTTTTACGCTCGGCTATTTACAGTTAGGTTTTTGGCAGGGAGTACTCGCCATTTTTATTTGGCCGTATTATTTAGGAGTAAACCTTAGTCCACTTCTTTCATAAAAAAGTAAAGTTGTCGTTTTTTGGAGGGTGGGGTATTGTGCTTGCGGACGCAATGCCAGATATGGAAGGAACATCCCTTGGCAAAAAAGCAGATAGGACCATTTGCGCTCGTTTCGGTCACAGACAAGACGCGCATCGGGGAAGTGGCGGCCGTGCTTGCCAAGTACGACTTCCAGCTTCTCTCAACAGGCGGCACCGCGAAGGTGCTTGCTGCAGCCGAACTTGCCGTGATTGAGGTCTCGGCACTCACCGGCATCCCTGAAATGATGGACGGCCGCGTGAAGACTCTTCATCCCGTCATACACGGCGGACTTCTCGCTGTTCGAAGCAATCCTGAACATATGGAGGCCCTTGATCGCCTCGGTGGCGGAGGGATAGATGTTCTTATCGTCAACCTGTATCCATTTGCGGAGACGGTTGCGAAGGGGGCAGACTTCGATACATGTGCCGAAGAAATCGACATCGGCGGTCCGGCAATGATTAGGGGTGCGGCGAAGAACCACAACGACGTTCTGATCGTTGTTGACCCTGAAGACTACAACGACCTCGTCGCCGAGCTCGAAACGAACAACGGCGTGGTGAAAGCGGAATTTCGTCGGCGCATGGCGGCGAAGGCCTTCAGCTATACGGCCTGGTATGACAGTGCCATCGCGGCTTGGCTACGGGGCCAAGTCGGCGAGTTGTTGCCGAAGTACTTTACCGTCGGTGGCATCCGCAAGCAGGTTTGTCGCTACGGCGAAAACCCTCACCAAGCCGGAGCGATTTATCTTACCGGTGAGAATCGCCCCGGAGCAGCAACTGCCCGACAAGTGGCAGGAAAAGAAATGTCTCTGAACAACTACGCCGACGCCGACGCGGCATTTGAGCTCGTGGGGGAGTTTGGTGCTACGGTTCCAACGTGTGTGATCGTCAAACATGCCAACCCGTGCGGCGTGGCGCAAGGTATGGACCAGAAGCAGGCCTACCGGCGCGCGGTCGAATGTGATCGGACTTCTGCGTTTGGTGGCGTTGTGGCGTTTAACCAAATCCTCGAGCTTTCGACTGCTTTGGAAATCGCCAAAATTTTCACTGAGGTGGTGATTGCTCCCGACGCGACTGAAGCGGCAATCGAGGTGATTGGGAGCAAGCCGGGAATCCGTCTCCTGTTAACCGGCGGCCTGCCTGACCCTCGGGCAACTGGGCTTACCGTAAAGCCGATTGCAGGAGGGCTGTTAGTGCAAACGCGCGACAATAAGGTGGAGACCGAGCTCGACTTCGGGATCGTAACACGCCGTGGGCCGACGCACGCCGAAGCAGAAGACCTGCGTTTTGCCTGGACGGTCGCGAAGCACGTGAAGTCGAATGCTATCGTCTTTGCAAGGCATATGCGTACGGTAGGTGTCGGGGCGGGTCAGATGAGCCGTGTCGACTCGGTGCACATTGCCGCTCAGAAAGCGCAAGAGATGGCGAAAGCCCTCGACTTGCCCCACCCCACTACAAAGGGGTCGGTTGTGGCGTCGGATGCGTTCTTCCCATTTGCTGATGGTCTCATTGCCGCAATCGTGGCTGGTGCCACAGCGGCGATCCAGCCGGGAGGCTCGAAGAACGACGCCGAGGTCATTAAAGCGGCAAATGATCGCGATGTCGCGATGGTCTTTACAAAAGTTCGTCACTTCCGCCACTAACGAACGGCGGCGGCAACAAAAACAAGGTCGCGGGTGCACAGGGTGTGCCCGCGGTTTTTTTATTCTCAATTTTAAATAAAAAAGGTCCCAAGGAACGGAGAGTTGAATCTTTGCAGAGTGCTGCTAGTATAGTTCTCAGACCCGATTTCCGGGCATTGGAGATTTCCGATGGACGTTACCAACTTTCTGAATGCGCTTGGAGAGCGTGCGAAGCGGCGGGCACAATATTCGCCGCCGCTTCCAGAGTTTTTCGAACAGGAGGTCACAGGGGTCGTGGATGAACTCGACCGTCTCCTTGAACAAGAAGGGGATGCGATTACCACAAAGCTGGTGGATACTATCCGCGGCGACTGCACGGTGACCCGCATCTACGTAAGCGACTTCAAGGGAACGGGACTTTCAACGTTCTTCCGGACCCAACGGCCCCATGACGCGTTGGTTCACTTACGCGCATGGACGCAGCATCGGTGGGGCGGCAGGATTGCCGTTGAAGGCGACCTGCGCTCCTCCGGAATCTTCTTCGAGTTCACCTGATCCGTTTCCGGATCGACTTTTCAGATGCTCCCGACATTGCCGGGAGCTTTATTTTTTACTTGCGCGCAACCAAAAATAGATATCCTCGAGCGCTTTAACGGCATCGCCTGCAGCAATATTGTTTTGGTGGTAGAGCCCGTCAGAGCAATCTCCCGCGGCCCAAACTCCTCCACCAGCCTCATCTGCTTTGTTGCGGGGCCCCTGCGACTCGGTCATCGTACCCAAAGGTACGCCTCCCTCATCGTTTTCCCCGCGCCTCGCACCTGAAACTGTTGTAGGAGTTTGCAATAAGTAGGCGCGCTGGCTTTTGCCGTCTACTTTAACGCGGCCCCACTCATCGAGCTCGACAAGACCTTTGACCAGGTCGGTTGCCGCTATCATTCCTATTTCAACAAATACGCCGGAAACAGGAAGTGTAGTTTCTTCGCCTGTTTGCTTATTTTTGACCACAAGCGCGTTTACGAAGCCGTCACCTTTTACTTCAGTGGGCTCAGTATTTTTTAGGACTTTCATATTTGGGTGTGCGAGTACCGCCTCCACCGTTGCTTTGTCTGCTTTTTCAAACTCCGGGCTGCGGTGCACTAACGTGACCGATTTAGAGTACGCAAGAAGTTGTGCAGCAGTTTCAAACCCTGCATTGCCCCCGCCAACAACGGCGACATCCATGCCGGAAAAAAGAGGACCGTCGCATGACGCACAGTACGTGACCCCTTTATTTTCAAATTCTAATGCTCCCGTAGCTTCCAGTTTTTTACGAGAACCGCCTGTTGCGATTAAGACCGCCCGTACCTCAAAAGAAGCAGTAGGCGTTGTTATGGAAAAACCGTCCGGGGTTTTTTCAACCTTTTGCACGCGTTCACCCAACTTAATGTCGACGATATCTCCTGCATACTCGCGCAGGTGACTTTCCAAAGTTTTTTGAAACGCCATACCGGCAATGTGCGGTGTGCCTATCCAGTTTTGTATATCTTGCGAATCGATGCTTTGCCCGCCTATTGCTTCTGCAATAAAGATCGTCTTAAGGTGCTTGCGGGCAGCGTAGACACCCGCGGCGATAGCCGCGGGTCCTCCCCCAATTATTGCCAAATCATGCATCACGACAGTATAAACTCCAAGGTACAAATAACAAAATTCAAACAAGTTCAAATGTTTGAAATTTGGAATTTGAGATTTGAAATTTACTTTATCTTCGGCCTACGAAGGAAAGAGGGTACCGCGCCCCATTCATCATCCTCTTTCTCTTCTGGTTTTGGTTTTGAATCGTATTTCATGTCTTCAACCCCCTTCATAGGGATCGGGGTATTGTATATTTTACCTATTGGCATGGGAACATCTGCATCTTTGCTACCGCCTTGGCCGAACGAAAAGAGCTGATTACCGCGTGGTGCACTGCCGACGGTAGGAAAGCCGGTTGCAATGACGGTAACGCGTATTTCGTGCTTCTTGAGCTTTTCGTCTTTGATCGCGCCGAAGATAATCTTGGCATTTGGATCGACAGATTCGGTAATAACTTTTGCTGCTTCGTGCACTTCTACCATTCCGAGATCGTCGCCACCGGCGATAGCGAAGAGGACACCGCGTGCGCCATTAATTGAAATCTCAAGAAGTGGGGAAGAGACCGCAGCCTGCGCCGCAGCCTGCGCGCGATTTTCTCCCGAAGCGATACCAATACCCATAAGAGCGCTTCCGGAGTTTTCCATAACGGCTCGAACGTCGGCAAAGTCGACGTTGATAATACCCGCTTGCGTAATGAGGTCGGAAATTCCTTCAACTGCTTGTTTAAGGATGTCGTCGCACATTGCGAACGCCTCTTTGAGCGTAGTTTCTTTTTTTACGGTTGCAAGAAGACGATCGTTAGGAATGATGATAAGCGCATCAACTTCTTTACGGAGTTCTTCGATGCCTTGCTCTGCCAAGCGCAATCGTTGCTGACCTTCAAACGAAAACGGTTTGGTAACTACAGCGACAGTAAGCGCGCCAAGTTCTTTTGCGGTTTTAGCAACAATAGGTGCGGCACCAGTACCAGTACCACCACCCATACCACCGGCGATAAATACCATGTCAGAGCCACGCAGAGTTTGCTGGATTTCTTCTTTTGTTTCTTCTGCCGCACGCTTGCCAAGTTCCGGATTCATACCCGTACCAAGACCGCGTGTTAAATTTTTGCCTATGTGGACTTTTCGGCGTGCCGGAGAAGCATGGAGAGCCTGAGCGTCAGTATTGATAGCAATAAAGTCGACACCTCGCACCTTACTATTAACCATGTGATCGACGGCATTGCCTCCTGAGCCTCCTACTCCGACAACGCGGATGCGAGCGAACGCTTCAACTTCTGGTTGTATTTGGGGCATACGTGAAAGGCAGTATGACCCACGGGGCTCCGCAATGCAACCTTTACAAAATATCCTTTTGCTTCTCCGTTAGTTTAAGGGCTAAAACGCCCACATGGGCGTTCGCCGATCACTTAAGAAGCAAGTAATGTAGGGCTAAATCCTGCTGTTAACGCAGGATCGCCCGATCAATTGCAAAGCAATTGATTTAGGGCAAAAAGCGCTTAAACCAGCGCCAAATATTCTTAAGAAGATCGGTAAAATCATCCTCCTCGGCTAGCTCGATTTCGCCGCCTTGGGTGAAGCCCCACAGCGTTAACCCATACGCTACGGCCCAGGCACTGTCTTTAAAATGCACGTTTGAAGTTGAATTTTCAGTCAAAGAGGCGGTGCGGGAAGGGAGGCGTAATATCGACTTTGCGGAGTCGACAACAGTTTGCATTGAGGAGCCTCCTCCCGTGAGAATTATGCCAGCAGGCAAGAGTTCGTTTTTACCAATTTTTTTCAGATGTGCTTCGATAAGCTTGAACATGTTTTGTATACGGTGCGACATCAAGTCTTCAATTCTTTTTTTTGAAAACGAAGAACCAAGTACTGCTCCTTGCTTTAGCTGCTCTGCTTCTTCCGGAGAAATGCGTAACCCAAGCGCAAGGTCGTTAGTGATATCTGCTGCGCCGGTTGGAAATACTTTTATCGAAATCGGCATGTCATCTTCAAATACAATTATAGAAAGAGTTTCAGCACCAATGTTTGCAAGTACACATCCCACACGCTTTTGCATTTTATTGAGCGCCACAAAGCTTGCAGCAAGAGGCGAGGCAGCAACGTCTTCAACTTCTATACCCGCGCGCTCGACTGCTTCAACAAGATCATGCACGTGGCGTTCAAGACACGTAATAAAAAGCGTTTCTACCGAAAATCGCATGCCTTTCATACCAAGCGGGCTTTTACTTAACACGCGTACACCGTCGACATAGTAGCGAAGAGGAATGGAATGAATGATGCGGCGGTTGAGCGTAGCAGTAGGAGAAAGTGTCGCTTCCGAAGCAGCAAGCGCGCGCGGCAAGTCCCGTGCTGTAATTTCTGAGTCACCGCGCTCAACAACCGTATCTGCGCGCGAAAATACTTCTTCAATACCAATGCCGCCCAGCCCAAGGTAAGCGCGTTTTACTTTTACCTGCGCTGCTTTGCTTGCTTGAGAAACGGCAGCGGCTATCGAGCGCGACACTTCATCTATTGAAACAATATAGCCGTGCTTAAGTCCGCGGCTTTCCGCATAGCCCGTTCCTAAAATACGTGGCGCTTCGCGCGGGTTGTCCGCACGCTGTGCGATAACTACTCGCACTTGGTAGCTGCCGACGTCTATTCCTGTGACGATTTTTTGCATAGATTCACACTTTATTTGTTTCGCTTCTGTAAGCGAAAGTGCTTGAGCAACCGCTCTTCCGCAGCATCCATTCTAGCATTATGTTTAAGGCCTTTTAGGTGGAGTGCCCCGTGGATAAATAAATACTCAAGTGTATATTCACCCCGAGCCTTTGGGCATAAAACTATCTCGCCCGATTTTTTTGAAAGTGGAAACGAGAGCACGTTTGACGCATGGTCTGCATGCTTAGTAATTTTGGTCAGGCGACGCGACTCAGAAAGCGACACAACTGCCAAAGAAAGCTCGTATGGTTTGCCGAGCACACGTTCTTTTATTTTTTTAAAAAGGAGATCTCGCAGAGTAACGCGAGTTTTATTGCGTATCGAAAAACTGCCCATGGGCCTAGCGGCGATAGCCTGTGCGAGGTTTCTTTTCTGGCATTTTGCCGAGTTTGATGAGTTCGGTTACTTCCAGTCTGCGCTTGAGCACTTTAAGAGTGTGCTTTTTTTGTACTTCGCGAGACTTGATGCGCGCATGATAACGGCGTCCGCGGGTGCTCTGGATAAGGCCCGTGCCTTGCACGCGCTTAGAAAATCGACGAATTAAATTTATCGTCGTTTCTCCGTCGTTTTTAGTAACCTCAGCGTTTACAGTCATGTGCAGAAGATAGTAACAGAAAAAGACTTTTTTGACAACCAGGCTCTCCAAAATCCATTTTTGTGTAGCCTCTACCGCAATGATTTCAGAAATCGCGGCATGTCGGCGAGCTGGAGCGTTGATTGCGCGCTGTTTTGCATTGAGCGCACGATTATTGTGCCGTCTATTGCTTCGCGTTGGCCCATGATAAGGAGGTGAGAAACTCCCTGCGACTGCGCGGCCTGTAGTTGCGTTGAGAGATGCGCCGCATCAAACGATTGTTCAACGGGTATACGTGCCGCTCGCAACATTTCAACGACGCTAAGGCCCTGAAGCTTTGCGCGAAGACCTAATTGCGCAAAATATACTTTTGGTTTTGGCGTAGCACGGTTAGTTGAAAAGTTGCTCGCTACGGCACCTTTTTTGCGAAAGAAAATGCTTGCTCCGACCCCAGCGCTCCCGGCTTTGCGGCCGTGCGTGCGTAAATATTCGTCATACCGACCGCCCATAGTGGCAATGATCGTCGCATCGGCTTCGGTCGTGTCTATCGCAAATGCAAGATGATGTCCGCGCTCGTCTCCGACAAGAGAATCGTCAAGCTCATATAAAAACCCAAGTTGTTCCAGGTGTTCCAATACCGAGCGGAAGTGCGTCCTGCTTTTTTCTGAAAGGAAATTTATCGAACGGGGAGCTTCAGCCCGCACTTCGCGCGCAAGATCAAGATCAAAGTGATATAGAAGGAGAGAATTCTGGGCCAGAAGATCTCGTTCTGCAGGCTCAAAGCGAGAAGAGTGCTTGCGTACGTGGAGTGTGAGTTCACGCAAGAAACGCTCTCTGCTATCGCGGTCGCCGATCGCGTTAACTCGCACGCGCGCAAGGGGCGCGCCCCATTCAGACAATATGGCGGCGAGCGTTTTAAACAACATAATTTCTCCGACACTTTCGGACGTCCCAACTATTTGTAGGCCGAACTCTCCCGTTTCGCGCGCGGGGAAGCCATAAGGAAGATGCGAAGGGGAAGGAGTTGCGTAAAAAGCTAAGACCGGCTCTTGTGGCCGTGCCACAGCCCACGCTGCGGACATTGCCGCAGTCGTTGCAAATGTATGCGGACCCCGTGCAATACGTGCGCGTTCGTCTTTTATATATTTTGCCGCAGCACGTTCTACTTCTCGCGCAGGACGAAAGCCATAAAAAGACGCCACATCAGCAGAAAGCTTTAGGAATGAAACAGGGGAGATGCGATTGGTACTCATAGTCTAGTGAAGTGAGAGAAAAGAAAATGCATTTTCTTTTCCGAACGAGCGACGACTATATAAATTTTTCATAAAATTTCTATAGTTTAATGAAGGGAAAGAAGAAAACCGCCGATAGAAATTAATTTTGCGAAGTGCTTCCGGGAAAGAGGGCTGCATTTTGAAGCGGCAAGAGCCGTACGAGGGCGCGTCCGACG
>JACMMG010000010.1 GCA_014379165.1 Candidatus Parcubacteria bacterium | reverse complement strand
TGGGTGCGAAGATCCACGTGTCACGTTTTTTGAAGGAAAATACATTATTTTTTATACCGCGCTCGGCGGGCAACCATTTGGACCGGGCAATATAAAGGTCGCTATGGCGATCTCAAAAGATCTCGAGACTATAGATGAGAAGCATCTTGTAACCCCCTTTAATGCTAAAGCGATGGCGCTTTTTCCAGATCGTGTTGGAGGGAAAATCACCGCAATAGTAACCACACATACCGATGAACCGCCCGCAAAAATAGCGATTGTCCAATGCGATAAACTCGAAGAACTCTGGGATCTATCATTCTGGGAAAAATGGCACGCACAGTTGGGAGAAAATACGATCAATCCGCTGCGGTTCGACCACGACCATGTCGAAGTAGGCTCCGCCCCTATTAAAACCAAGGACGGATGGCTAATTTTTTATTCCTACATTCAAAATTATTTTGGTGGTGGCGAACGCGTTTTCGGCATTGAAGCACTTCTTCTTGACCTTAAAGACCCGCGCGTCATCGTAGGCCGCACGAAAGGACCGATTATGGTGCCCGAAGAAATCTATGAAAAATACGGCGTTGTTCCTAATATTGTCTTCCCTTCTGGAGCCTTGCTCGATAAAAGCGGCAGGATCGATATTTACTACGGAGCGGCCGATACGGTATGCGCAAAAGCATCGATCAATTTAGATGATTTGCTATGTGCCTTGGTGCCTGAGCGCAGAGTTGAGCTTGCAGTACGTGTCAAAGAAAATCCAATCCTTTCTCCAATAGTTGAACACCCATGGGAAAGTAAAGCTGTTTTTAATGCTGGCACTATAGAAATAGACGGTATCATTCATATTTTGTATCGCGCGGTGGGAGAAGATGGAATTTCCCGGCTTGGGTACGCTGCGACAAAAAATGGCATTAAGATCACTGAACGCTTGGCGCAGCCTGTGTATTCCCCACGAGAAGATTTTGAATCAAAGGGATGCGAAGACCCTCGAGTAACTCAAATTGGCAGTACGATCTATCTGATCTATACCGCATTTGACGGACAAAACCCATGGCGCGCCGCCCTTTCTTCGATAAGTGTTAAAGATTTTCTCAACAAACGTTGGGATAAATGGGAAAAGCCGCAGCTTGTCACCCCTGATGTAGTTCAAGATAAAGATAGCTGCCTGCTTCCGGAGAAAGTTGCCGGACAGTATATGCTCTTGCATCGAATCGATCCGCTGATTTGCGCGGATTACCTAGCGACACTCGATTTCAAGAAAAGCCGAGTCACGCGGTGTATTGAGATAATGGGCCCGCGCCCGGGTATGTGGGATTCCCAAAAAATTGGAATTGCAGGTCCGCCAATTAAGACAAAAAAGGGCTGGCTGCTTATTTACCACGGCGTTTCAAAAACCGGCACGTACCGGCTTGGAGCAGTATTGCTTGACCTTAATAACCCAGGCATCGTTTTGTCGCGTACTGTAGACACCATATTTGAACCTCTGGAAGAATACGAACGAGTAGGAATGGTGCGCAATGCGGTATTCTCCTGCGGAAGTATCCTGCGAGGAGATACGCTTCTTATTTATTATGGCGGCGCTGATACGGTGCTTGGAGTTGCAAAACTGTCGCTGAAAAAACTCCTCGCCATTCTCTTTCCTAACAATCTCACGTAAATTAAGCGATTAGAAGCATTATTCTCAGAAAAAAACTCCTAAAGGTGATACACAGTAGGGGTGAAAAAGAATTATGATATATCATAATTTTACTATAGGTTGTATTTTTACTCAATCTGCGTATACCCTACCTATACCATTCCAACGGAATGTGGGGATAGAAAAATTCTCCAAGGTACCTATTGCGTTATAGTTGAGTAAATGAATTTCAAACCAAAACTTGTCGCATTTGATCTTGATGGCACCTTGGCTGAAAGCAAAGAAATGGTCCCTCCGCAAATGGGAGAATTGTTGGGTGGGCTTCTTGCAAAAATGCCTGCGGCAATACTTTCAGGGGCAAGTTTTGAGCAATTCGAGCATCAGTTGCTTCCCTCCATTCCAGATACGGCGCATTGGGAACGTCTATATCTATTTCCAACGAATGCTGCTGAATGTTTTGTATACAAAACTGGCGCGTGGCATGTTGCATACAATCATTCATTTAATACCTTCGAACGAGCCCGTATTATGCAGGCGCTCAAAGAAGGACTCGCTGAGACAGGCCTAAACAACATTCCCGAGCGTAAGCCGGAATGGGGGCAGCAAATAGAAGACCGCGACGCGCAGATTACGTTTTCGGCGCTTGGGCAACACGCACCGCCGGAAGAAAAAAAGAAATGGGATCCTACGCGTGAAAAGCGCAAACCATTATATCAAGCGCTTCTTCGGCGGCTTCCGGATTTTTCAATTGGACTTAACGCGAACACCTCAATAGATATCACGCGCAAAGGCGTTAACAAAGCCTACGGGATACGAAAACTGATCGAATTTACCGACATATCGGTTTCGGAAATGCTTTACATTGGCGATGCGCTTGAGGAAGGCGGCAATGATGCGATCGTTGTTGAAACGGGAGTTAAAACCCATGACGTATTTGGGCCGGAGGAAACAGCAGATCTTATCAAACACCTTATCGCCTAAGCGTTCTTATTGAGCCATGAGGGCTCGGCATTCCTGTATCGTTACGCATAGCCAGGGCTTGTTCGCTATCGCCTGGTTTACCCATTTGGGTATGCTTACTGGTGAATTTTAAATGTGGACAGGGAAAACAATGAGCGCGCGCAGCTTGTTAGGCGAGGCATCGGGATTTGTATCCCATGTTTCAATCCCCACGGTTCCTGTCTCAGGAAGGTTCAAAAGCGCCGACACTAAGTCAAGACCATTCACCATACACGTCAGACGATTGGAAAGAATTTCTGCTCGCAATTGAACTTTTTTACTTGCATTCGTATTCCCCAATGGGAAAATGCGGTACAGCTTTGCTGTCTCGGATTTCACCAACATGGACTCTCCCTCGCTTACCAGATAAATTTGCGCTACTTGTCCTTTTTCTGAAAACGAGCATGAGGCAAAATCTCCATCACTCGTGAGACGCGTAAGGATAGCGAAGACGCTCATTTCTCCCCACTCTACCGTCGCATCTACGCGATAATCACTCCACCCTTTCCCGCCTCGTAGAATACTCATGGAGCCGGTAGAGCTAGCATTTTGTCTTGTTCCCGCATCTATGCTGTCGCTCCTGAGCAAAAAGTTTCCAAAGTACGTATGCCATGCGGAGACACTCTCTGGCGTAAACGCAAATGTATACGGAAGAGAAATAGGCGTGGAGGTAGCCAGTGGATCGTACGGAGCGCCAATTACCTCCACAGGAGCAACCCACAGCGGGTAAACGAGAGATGTTTTTTCGAGCACTACCTGATCGACATATACCGTACCTGCTTGGCGGCTGGAAACACTAAAGCCGGTAATAGTGGTCGGCGGGTTGAGTCCAAGCAGATTTTCAAGCGGTATCTTGATAGTCTTCCACGCGTTTGCAGAGAGACGTCTCTCGGGCGTGTACCATGCAAGGGACTGCAATCCGAGCGAGACGCCATGGATGTCGTACAACTCTATATATACGTCGCGTATGGCAGTATCGGGACGCACCGCAATTGAAAGAGAGCGGAAAGCAGAAGTATTTAGTGGGATGCCGTTTATTCCGACTGTTCCTCCTTCCTCCTGAAATACCGCTTTCATTGCACGCGGACCTTCCGAGACCTGCTCGATGGAGCGCCAAGTAGCTTGCGCGTGCCAAACCCAGGTTTCAGAGCGCAACGGTAGTGCATCTTGATAGAGAACTCCCGAAGCAATGGCGGGACTCGTGGTGCCTACATTTCCTTGTCTGATGCTTTCAAATGGATCTTTAGCGGGGTCGTAGGCAAGCACCCCAACGCTTGCCAAAAGTCCTGTGCGGTTGGTGTACGTAAAGAACAAAGACGTACTCATCACAAAGCCAAGAAGGAGCACTCCTATCGTCCCTAACCAAAATAATTTCCAAAAGTTATCTGTCGCCATATATATTTTTCATAAATACAACAAAAAGTGCCATGATTATGATCTTTCTTCGGGACCTCCTGCTAATGATGATACGCTTAGGGAAGCAATTGGGACCGCGAGCGACTCCCCAGATACGGGCACCGGCTCTACCGTGACCGGTGTGCGAAGCGAGCGCACGTAATACCGCTGCGTTTCTCCTATCTTCCTGAACTTATTCCAGCCCGAACCTGTGCCTTCGATCGCCCGCACCACGGCGCGCATGACCGTGTAATACAAAAGTTGACGGTATAGTATTCTTTGAAGTGGGACCGCAAACAGTAAGCGTCCTGCACGCGGCTCTCCCCATAGGCCAAGGAAGGCGTAGGAAAGATCAAATGCCGTAAACACCAAGAATGGAAGGACCAGCGTTTCCCACTGTCCGAAGATAAGCCCAATAATTAGTGCCGAGTCCGCAAACGGATACAGGAGCGGAAGACAAATATTGTAAATAAATGTATTGGGGAGCACCACGACGCTCATGTTGCTCGTTGGCTGTTCCACCATTGCACCCTTGTGCTTCCAAAAACATTGCATGGTGCCATATACCCAGCGGAACCGCTGCTTGAGAAAGTTAGTTACATTGTGCGGCGTTTCGGTATAGGCAAGGGCAAGGGGCTCATACACAATTTTTTTTCCAGCGCGCAACAGAGTGAGCGTCATGTCCTGGTCTTCTACCAAGGTGTCGGTACTGAAGCCTCCCATTTCAAGTACGGCATCTTTGCGCCATGCTCCTGCCGGCCCCGGGACCACGCCCACGGCACCGAGCGCGGAGAAAGCTTTCTTGTCTATGTTTTGCCCTATCGCATATTCAAGCGTTTGGAACACGTCTAGCATATTTCCCCTGCCGGTCGTGCGCACGCGGCCCGCAACGGCTCCCACCCCCGAGTCTTGGAAATGTTTTGCAAAATGTTGCAAGGCATGGGGGTCAATGGCGGCGTCGGCATCGAGGACCGCAATAATATCGTAGTGGGAATGCTCGAGCGCTACATTGATCGCATGCGCCTTGCCGCCATTTTCCAGCTGAATGAGCTTTACCTTTTCTTGCGGATAGGCCTCGATTACCGCGTGCACCTGCTGCGCCGTGCCGTCTGTCGAGCCGTCGTCTATAACGATTATTTCGCGCTTGGGATACGAACAGCGAATGACGCTTTCTATTGTTGCGGCAATATTTTCTTCTTCGTTATATGCGGGAATGACAACACTAATGCCGGGCATCTCGTTAATAGCGATTACTTGTGGTACCCGGACGCGTCGCAGACGGCCAAAAAGCAGCAGCCCGGCGAGCCCAAGCGAGCGAGCGACGACAAGGATGAGGGTGAGGAATAGTATGCCGATTAGGGCCTCGCGCAAGAATGGGGTGGTAGTAATGTAGATCGTGCGTACCCCATAGGCCACGGGCGCTGTTGCGGAATTCCATAGGCTCCTTCCTGAAACGCTTCCAGCATTGTCGATCGTATCTTTAAGCGAAAGCGTGCGGATGAGGTCGCGGGTCGAGGCTTCGGCGATGCCGGCAATCGCGGCATCCGGATTTGAAGGATCTAAAATACCCTGCGCTATCTGAAATTCCGTAAGGGCCGCTTTTGTCTGTGTATCGAATACGCCACTCAGTGCATAGGGGTCAAGATATCCTTTGCCGTAGAGGAACCATTGTAATTTTGAAACATCCCCATTCGTTTTCTCATTCGTATCCCCAGGCCATAGAGTTCCTAGAAGTGATATTTCTTCTGGAGGGGTGAGAAGCTCGGCAAGGGAAACGATCGAGTAGCCGTTTTTGTGCAAGTACTCGATAGTGGCGGGAAGCGCTTTTGCCATGGTGGCATCTTCATGCAAAAGGATGATACGACCGTTTGGTTTGCTCTCGAGCTCGCGTGCAAGCCGAGCGATTATTTCTTCAGTCGAGGTTGCAATCCAGTCTTTAGGGTCGATGTCGGAGCCGATAGGCAAATAGCCGAGCTCGAGCGCCCAGAGCATGTCCTCCGGAAGCGGCAGGTAGGGGTTTATGGTTGGATCAACTCCGATGCCAAGAAGGTACGGCGGCCGATAAAAAAGAGGCCGTTCCCCCGTTATTTGATCTATAAGATATCCCGTTACAGAAAGCTCAACGGAAAGACGTGTATAAGAGGTGTGTGCATCGTGCGAGTGCGTAAAAGAATGATTCTCAACATCAAAACCCCGCTCTGCGGCTTCTCGAACAATATCAGGCCGCAGGAGGGCCTTTTCTCCAATATAGAAAAAGGTTGCCGGCGCGTCATATTGTTCAAGAACGGTAAAAAACTCTTCTGAAACCGGCGGGTGCGGGCCGTCGTCCACGGTGAATGCGACTTTTTTGTCGTTGGCGGCACTATAATAATAATGGTAGCGTTCTGCGGCTTGTACATAGGAAATCGGCTTTTTGGAGAGAACAGAAAAAGAAAGGCCAAGCGCAAATAATAGAGCACCACCCAGCAGAAGGAGCATTACTACCACTGCGCTGAGCCGAAAATAAAATTTTCTTTTGTTAGAGGTGTCTAGAAATACGGGCATACAACCAATAGCCGCTTTTTGAGCTTTGGCTGGTTCCCCGTAATAATGTAAAACACTTCTCTATCCCCTCGGAACAAAACCACTATACCCTAGTGTTTTATTCTCCTACCTCTTATGACTGTGGATAGATGATCTTATTACAAATTTTTACCGTGCTTAATTTCTTGCAACAGTACGGAAAACGTACCACATATGATCTCGGCTTTCTGTAATAGAACAAAATCGTGATGAAGAGTACATGATGTACAATCTTGATAACAAAGTATGCACCGACCTGTAGCAGTGTAATAATTAAAAGGTGAGAGGTTGCGAGATGCTGTCTGAGCGGGTCCAAAACCCTGGGAAACCAGCTAAAAGCTGGAGCTTTTGGACCCGCTCAGACCTCGTCTCTACCCGGCCGAGCAATAAACAAGCCCTTCCGTATCGAAGAGCTGGCCGCATCATACACAAGGCTAAAAACTTGTATAGGTTGTCAAGGTGATTTTTATGTATCGAAGTATTAGCTTTGGTATACACCCAATGGCAAGAAGAGTATTATTTTTTAATCGCTGCGGCTCTGGAAGCGCTGACGGTTGTTCTTGACGTTACTTACTAACCTAGTACGCAGCACTCTATGAAATTCATGAAGTCTGGTGCGCCTGCGCGCATGATGCGATTTATTTTTGTAAACGCGGTTCTCCTTACGCTGTGTTTTACGTATACCCAGACCCTGCACGCAGACACGGAATTACTTACCGCTAATCCGGGTTTCGAAAATGGGACTACCGGCTGGAGCCAAGATGAAGCCCCAACTCCGGGCGCTGCAGGCGCAATATTTTCCATCATTTCGCCCGGGCATACAGGGAATTCTGCCGCACAAGTAGCAATTGATTCATACACCACCGGCACCGATGCAAAATGGGCCTTTGAAGCTGTTCCTGTTACTGCGGGGCAGTATTATACCTTCAGTGATTGGTACAAAGCCGACACTGCCACGGTCTTATTCTTATACTACGTTCCAACCGGGGGAGATTCGGCAAATCCGATAATTGAGTTTTTTGCCGACGCAAGCGGTTCCAATCTAAATACATGGGTGCATTTTTCGAAAAGTTTTTCAGCGACCCACACGGGCACGCTCATAGTGGCACACGTGCTTCAAAGTGCAGGTACGCTCGTAACTGATGATTATTCTCTTGTCCTCGGCACCGCCCCCACCCTTTCTCAAGGACACGTAACGTTGAGCTTCGATGATGGTTGGAAGACGTATGCCGACTACGCTTTTCCTATTCTCCAATCCTCCAACTTAAAGAGCACGGCGTATATCATCACATTGGCTAATACACTTGCGCCCAACGATTACATGAGCACTTCAACGCTCACGACCCTTACGAACAGTGGGTTGGTAGAGATCGGCGTTCATACACGAAAACATGTGGACCTTATCAAAGATGACCCGGTCGCTTTCGGATATGCAGACCGCACGGCCATGTGGCAGGCAGAAATAGTAGACGCTCGCACCGATCTTACTTCGCAAGGGTTCGCTCCGGCCGACACCTTTGCGTATCCGTATGGCTCATATACAGATGGCCCGCTCGACGTACGCGGAAATGTCGCCGGGTCGGCAGCAGGATACATCGGTGCCCGCTCTGTGGATCAGGGATACAATGACAGAAATACTGACAAATACACCCTTAAACAACAGCATATTACGAATACCACCGTTTTTGATGACGGAGTCGCTAATTCGGGAACCGATGTAAAAGATTGGATCGATTACGCAATGGCAAATGATGTGTGGGTAATACTTATGTTCCATGACGTATGGCCGAGTATTGCGCAATGTGTTGATCGCGAAAATACGGATGTAGCTGATCCCGATTGCACGGATACTGCTGTGCTTACAGACATTGTCAATTACCTTACGTCTATCGAAACGCAAAATCCGGGAACTGTAGTAACGGTTCATGAAGGAATACAAATTTTGGGAGGAACCCCTCCCCCGCCGCCGACACCGACAATTGCTCCGCATGCGGATGTACTTGCGACGGCAACTTCTTCCGCGGGTGCCTATGTGCCGTATACTTCTCCGACAGTAACTAACGGTTCGCAGGCCACCGCTACGTGTACGCCCGTATCCAATTCGCTCTTTGTGATCGGTTCAACGCAGGTCACCTGTTCCGCAACTGGGGCTTCCAATACGACGTTCAATGTCGTGGTTTCCCCCGTCCCTACCGTTAACATTCCTCCGATGGCAAATATCGGCGAAACTACAACATTCATAAATACTTCGATTGTGATTACATTGAGCGGTACCGACGCAGATGCGTCGGGAACGCTTACATTCGCCACAACCTCTAACCCTACACAAGGAACATTGAGCCTGGTCTCCGGCAATCAGGTAACGTATACACCAAATACAAATTTTGTTGGTACTGATTCCTTCATGTTCGTTGTAAACGACGGCAGTGCGACCAGCAGTGCAACTACCACTTCAATCATAGTCAATGACACTGTCTCTGCCACCGTCCCTGCTTCCGGCAGCCGTCGCGCAGGAGGCGGCTCGATTAAAAAGACGGCAGGAGAAGTGCTTGGAGTTTCTACCGGAGGGTTCAGCGAGATGCAAATTCGGGCAATCGTAGCCCTGCTTACGTCGTTTGGCGCGGATCAGGCAGTTATAGAAAAAGTAACCGCCTCGCTTAAGGGGCACCCAGGAGGAGCAGTGCTTGGCAACTCCACCTTTCTCTTCACTCAAACACTTATGGTGGGCTCATCGGGCAATGAAGTAACCGAACTTCAGAAGCGTCTCGCCACACAGGGAGTATACAGCGGTCCGATAACCGGATACTTCGGGCCGCTTACCAAAGCAGGAGTAGTAGCATACCAAACTAAAAACGCCCTTCCTGCAGTCGGGATAGTAGGACCGCTTACTCGCGCCAAGCTAAACGGAAAATAAAAGAAACCTAAAAAATCTCACAGCCCGTTTCCGAAAGAGATCCCGCTACTACCGCATAGGTAAGAGCGGGATTTTGAATGACAGTGTGCACGTCGGTAATGCTGTTCATACAGTTAGTGGAAGCAGAGCGCGATACGTCTTTACCGTCTACATATAGGTCAAGCCACGGGTGTCCTTCATATCCGCTGTGGCACGGCCCATCTTGCGGCGTGTCGCCATCGCCACAGGTATCTTCTACCATGACGTATTTCTTTAGATAGGGAAAGTAAAACCGCGTGCCAGGAGGATAATCGAGAATATCCTTTCCATTAATGATCGAATGACCGACTGCAAGCGTGATAGGGTCTGCATAGGTTCCGATACCGCTCGCTTCATCATGCACGACGCCATTTGATATTGCCGATGAGCCTGGAGGTGTATTGTCCCAATAGCTATACCCCGTTACGTATGCCTCAAAACGTATTTCCCCTGGTGCTGGAGAAGAGGGGTTGGACACAGGAGGAGTCGAGGGAGTTGGTGTAACCACGACTGGAGAAGCAGGCGCGGGAGTTTGGACAACAGAAATGAGAGTAGAGGTCTGGGGTGCGCTTGAGGCTAGGACCTCACTAGAAGAGGAAGTATGGATTACAGGGACAAAAGGTGTTTGTTCTTCTCTTACTACAAGGGACTGATACGTTATGACAAAACATCCGACAAATACTACCGTTCCTACAAGAAGAGGAATCGTTACTTTTTGCATTTCCCTATTATACCAAATAGGGGGGTGAGGCGGGTATTTTATATTTTATTGTCTTTTTCTGCTTGTTCTTTAACCTCTTCAATAGCCTCCTCTCCGACGGAAGAAGTTACCAATTTAAATGCTACGAACAATAGCAGTGCGAGAAGCAATCCTCCGATACCAATCATGAGGAAATCCATATTGATAACTAAAGCACCCTTTTATGAAAGAAATGTGAAGATGTATATAAAATGAAAGGAAGCGACAGTTATGCCTTGTTCTTCCAGTTCTTTTCTTGCTTGCGAAGACGCACGCTTTGTGGTGTAACTTCTACATACTCATCTTCTGACATTGCTTCAAGCGCTCGTTCGATTGAAAGAGTGTAGGGAGGTATAAGTTGGATTGCTTCGTCGGAACCAGAAGCGCGCATATTTGTGAGTTGTTTGCCCTTGGTCGGGTTTACAAACATCTCTTCCCCCTTACTGGTGTTGCCCACAACCATACCTTCGTACACTTCGGTCGCAGCACTTATATAAAGCACCCCTCGGTCCTGCAAATTCCAAAGTGCAAATCCCAGCGCCTTCCCTGCCACCATTGAGACCATTGAACCTACCGCTCGTTTTTGGATTTCTCCTGCATACGGGCGAAATTCGACAAACCGTGATGAAAAAATTCCCTCGCCTTTGGTGTCGAGCACAAATTGGTTGCGGTAGCCCAAAAGACCGCGGGTGGGACCTTCAAATATAAGGCGTACGGCTCCTCCATGCGGGCGCATGTCTTTCATAACTACTTTGCGCTGGCCAAGCCGTTCAATAACTGCACCTTGGTATACGGCGGGTATATCGATCACAACTTCTTCAAAAGGCTCTTGTTTTTGTCCGTTTTCTTCCCGCACAATAACTTGTGGTTGCGAAACTTGAAGTTCATAGCCTTCTCGACGCATATGTTCAAGAAGGATTGAAATGTGAAGCTCTCCGCGGCCGTAGACTCGAAACGCTTCTGCGGAAGAAAAATCAACGCGAAGCCCCACGTTTATTTCAAGCTCGCGTTCGAGCCGCTCGCGGATCTGGCGAGAAGTAACGAACTTCCCTTCCCGACCTGCAAACGGCGAATTATTAACTAAAAAGTTAAGGCCGATTGTCGGCTCATCCACGGCAATCGTTGGAAGTACGGGCGTTGCAGCATTGTCCACTACCGTCTCCCCTATATAAATGTCCGGCAAGCCTGCAATGAGCACAATATCGCCGGCACGGGTTTCCTCAATCTCGATTCTTTCAAGACCTCGGAAAGAAAAGATCTTCAATACCTTCCCCGTTCGCGTTTCTCCTTTTGTATTTATTACAAAAACATTTTGGCCAGCTTTCAATACACCTTCATATATACGTACAACAGCCAAGCGGCCGAGAAAATTGTCATACCCGAGGTTAAAGGGTTGAAGACGCAGCGGCTTTATTTCACTTTCCGGTGTAGAGGCCGAAGGTACATGAGTAAGTATTGTCTCAAGAAGCGGTGTGAGATCTTTAGAATCATCAGCGAGGCTCTTTTTTGCAATGCCGAGCTTACCGATAGCATACACTACCGGAAAACTTGACTGTTCATCGCTTGCACCGAGCTCCAAGAAAAGCTCAAGCACTGCTTCCTCGGCTTTTGCCGGGTCGGCCGCGGGCTTGTCTATTTTATTTAAAACGACGATGGGTTTAAGGCCAAGCTCAAGCGATTTCTTTAGCACGAATCGTGTCTGGGGCATCGGCCCTTCTTGTGCATCTACAACCAAAAGGACGCAGTCGATCGAACGCAGTACCCGCTCGACTTCGCTGCCGAAGTCGGCATGCCCAGGAGTGTCAACGATGTTTATTTTCGTTCCTTTATATTCGATCGCCGCATTCTTTGCGTAAATAGTTATGCCGCGTTCGCGCTCGAGGTCGTTGGAATCCATCGAGACTCCTTCTTCAGCAACCCCCGCCTGGCGCAATAGTGCATCAGTTAAGGTGGTCTTCCCATGGTCCACATGGGCGATTATTGCTATATTTCTAATTTCCATATTGTGAAGGCGACCTGCCTGCCGGCAGGCAGGTGTTGCGGATTTCCATTACGGGAGGGGGAAAATAGTCTTGAAATTGCCTCTGAACCCTCCTTCTTCCGCGCTTCCTTCATCTACATCACCTACTTTTACGACGTATGTTCCATTTTCACTAAAGACGCCGATTTCGTTTCCTCCACCGGCAAACCAACAAACAACTCCCGAGACTTCACTTTCTTGAAGTCCGCTTTCGGATATTTCAGAGCATGAGCCCACGTAGGTGCCAACAGTATATTCCCTGCCGCCCCGAGTTAAGACGACGGTAGTCATTGGAGCTCCCGTCGCTACATCTGAAGAATCCGCCTCCTTAAAACTCCAGGAATTTTCAGAAGAGGTACTTGTGGCTGTTTGGGTCGAGGCGGTTTTCATAGCCTGCTGCTGGTAGAAGTAAAGACCCCCTGCAACAGCAAGAATTACCAACACAATTCCCCCAACCATCTTAAACATGTACCCCAATATGCCACGAATTTGTATTTACTGCAAGAATAAATAAAAAGGCCGCCGCAGTCACCCGCGGCGCCCTTGATTGAGTATCACGAGTCCACAGAACTCTCGGTTTTCTCCTCCAGAAGTCCTTCGAGGTGACGGTTGTGCTCACGAAGCTCTCGAAGTTCGTCGTCCCGTCCAGCTGCCAGCGCATTGCCGAGAATGCCCACCACCATGGCGAGTAGCACGACCGGAACCGTGAGTATGAAACCGGGGAATACAAGCCATGCTCCAAGGTGATCTTTCTCCCACGCCATTTCCATAACGTCGACGTTGAGGGTGGCGATGAGAAATAGCGTGTACATGGAGCGTCCATATGACCCGAATTGTTCCGGAAGATGATGCTGGAAGGCTAGCGTCGCCATGAGCGCGAACACGCCGTGAAAAAAGAGGCAGAGCGCGAACACTGCCCTCAATTGCGTTAAGGCGAGCGCAATTGCCTCTATAATCTGGCGAAATTCCGGCACCACTCGCAGAAGGCGGAACAAGCGGAGTGCCCGAAGAGCTCGGAGACCCGAAGAACCTCCCGCTGCAGGAACAAATCCGACGCCAACAATAATGACATCAAACCAGTTCCAACCATCCCCTACGAATCGTCTGGGGCCGTAAGCGGTAAGGCGTAGGGCGATGTCGACCACAAATATCCAGAGGATTACGCGGTCGGCGAAATGAAGCCATTCTCCCCACTCCGCTACGATAGACGGGACAATTTGGAGAAAAAGGACTACAACATTCACTCCGATTACACCATAGATCGCCCGCTCGAAGAGAGGGTGATCTACTACTTTCACCAGTCTCTTCACGAGCAATCTCCCTTGGTTGCGTTCCGGCCTCATGAGCAAGGAACAAAATACGCCGCGTACTATATCCTACATTGACTCAATATCAAAGACATCCAACACAAAAGGCCGTCCTCTATATTTACGGAGGACGGTCCTTGGTGAAAAGAAATAAAATTACTTTTTCTTGTTCTTTTTTGGCTTCTTCTTATCCTTTTTATATGCGTCGTTTCCTTTTGCCATAAAAGTTGTTTGAAAATAAATTTTATAAACATTAACTATAGCAGCTTTATACATTTATTGTCCCTACTGGTATGTAAAATTCCCGCACAAGCGGGAATTTTACATGGTTACACAATACTCAACTATTTAAGGCAACTGAGGCATCGGAATATTGAGCGTCGGACACATAAGGAGATTTATCCAGCGGCTCGTCGTTTTATACACAAAACCGGTCGGGGTCTTATCGTTCAGAAGGCCATAGGGTACCCAAGGCTTGAGTACTTCGTCCGAATATTTAAGCTGGAAGCTTTCTACGGCTTCGAAGGTCATAGGACCGAAGAGGCCTGAGACGGGAAGATTGGCCGCCATATGGACATTCAGGAACGTTTGAAGCTTCATCACTTCGACCGAATCATTATTCCATCCCATGCGCATGTACTGATTGATGTACGGCCCGCAGGTTAGAGCAGTCGTCGTACCCAGAATCTCTCCCGGCGATGAAGTTCTTCGGCTACCGCCCCCCCCACTTCTTCCGCCCCCGCCTGAGGACGAACCGCCTGAAGAGCCGCTGCTGCCGTTATCGATCGTTGTTCCGCCACCTGATTGAGAGACGGGTTTGTTGTAAAAGATGCAGGAAATGATGTCATCATTGTTGACCGTTATATCTGCAACGCTGCTGGTTGCCGCGGTCCCAACACTCTCGTTTTCTTGGTTCTTGCAGGAGGCAGAGACAAACTCATACCCTTCACGAGCAAGTTCGACGACGCTCCATGGGCCTTCGCCTTCAACCTCGACCGCCGCCTTGCCCTCGGTATTCGTCGTATGGCTTTCTCCCGCGATCGTAAAGGCAAAACCTGAAGGAGTGCCGGCGCGATCGTCGGTCGTCTCCAGGTTGCCATCTGCATCGATTACTTTAGTGACGTTTATGGTGCTACCGCACAAATCGGTGGCTATCTCGTGGAGTTCTTGAGGCAATTCGTCAAAGTTCGAGGTCGTATAAACGGCGTCGGCGCTTGAAATAGCTTCAAGGTTCTCCGCATCGAGCTCGTCGCCTATCGCAAGCGTTATGATGCGAATGCCCTCACGCTTTAGCGCATTAGCGTCTCCTACGGCGTCTTGCAGCGCCTCCTGTTCGTTATCGCCGTCGTAATTGGGATTGCCATCCGAGGCAAAAACAACGAGTCCGGGCCGCTCGCCGCCTTCAAATTGTGCGAGTGCAAGCGTGAGGCCGTCGCTCCAGTCGGTCGAACCGGTTGCAGATTCGGCGGTGTCTATCGCGCTTGTAACCTCGTCCACATCGGCGGTAAATCCTTGTTCAAGGTCCGCCTCGTGAGCAAAGGAAATAACCGCAAAGCGGATGGGCGTTGCAGGCAATAGCTCGGCCACAAATGTCTTGAACGCGTCGCGCATAAGCGGAAGCTCATGCTCACGGTCGATGCTTTCAGAAGTGTCCAGCACAAGGACCGCGTCTATTCCGCATGAGCGAGGGAGTGCTGGATTTTCTATAGGTTCCTCAGCGGAAGACGTGGTCAACGAGACCTCTTCCTGTACTTCAGGCGCGAGAACATCCCCCTCCTGCGCAAACGCAGCGGAGGCAGGAGAACATACAAGGGTAAACACAAGGAGAGCGCTAAGCGCGCGGGTCCCCACAAATGACGTAGACATACGAAAACTGGATTAGGATATAAAGCCTTATTTGCAACACATCCTCCTTCCCAGTGGAGATTGAACCTTGCTTAGTCCTAGCACCGGGGACCTCGCGCGTCAAGCAACAGTCAGTTGACTAAAAATTTATTGAATGGTAAAAAGTTTTTCAAGCAAACCACGCGAGGATAACGATACGATGTACACAGTGTCCGAGTCCACAAAGATCCCGCCCGTACCCATATAGTTCCATACATAGGGATCTTTGATCGTACGGGCAAGCGTAATGGAATTTTGCGATAAATTGTATACCGCAAGACCAGAGGGGGATGTCGCCTGAACCGCCGTCGTGCCTTTGAGTATCGGTTCGGATTCGCGAACTATCGCTGGAAGCGATGTATTGGAAGCGGTAACAGTGCCGCTTATATCGACGAGATACGCAAAGCCTCCACCTGAGGCATATGAACCTTGGATTAAGAACCGGTCGATCGCCGGAACATAGCTCACGTTGTAGGTGTAATATTTCACCCCTGATGCAAGTTTTTGCTGACTTTTAACGATCGTGCCCGTTTTTGGATCAAGAATCGATAGATACAAGTCTGTCGATTCTTTTCCATTCACAAACCGCTGCCATACCAATGCTGCCGCGCTCTGTGAACCGGCAACAACTGGCCACCAGTCTCTCGCGTCGTTTCCAACCGACACGGGTACCCGCTGCACAATCTGGCCGTCCGAAGCGATTATTGTTGCGTACACATCGTCGCCCGAGCCGAGGTCATCAACTCCACCGCCATCTACCCATCCTTCCGAAAAGAAGACGACGAATCTGCCTCCTGCAGACGCCACGTGGCCCGAGTGTCCCCCGTCCATAACAGTCTGGGGGTACGAACGTACCGGCTCTAAGGTGCGGTTAAAGAGCGCATATCGCTGAGATACTTCGTACGACGTATTCCATCCGTCCTCAGTAGTTACAAGGATGGCACCGCTTGATGAAATGGCGGCACTTGCGGGTTCCTGAGCTTCGGGCCGCGAGATAAGGGTGGCGGGCCGTATGCGAGGCGAAGCGGGGTCGATGCGTGAGTAGTAGATATCATGCGTCCAGTTACCGCCCTCACCTGAACCTTGTGGCGGATTTCCCGAGCTCGACCATATGAGATAGTACTCCCCGCTTGGAAGTGGCACGAAGGAAAGTCCATGCTGGAACTCCCGCAGATCGTCGGAGGAGGAGCCACTTGCTCGGTAGTATGCTGCATTGTCCCCCAGACTCACGGCTTTCTTTGCCGGCACGGCACTTTGCGGAGACGTCTGGGGTGCAGGCGTTGGCGAAGTTGTTGTCGGCGCTTGCGTTGGGAAAGGCGCAGCTTCATCCTCTTTCTGGGCTGTTCCCTCCTGCACCGAAAAAAGAGGTAGTTCGGATGATGAGCCTTCCGCTTCAGGCGTCCCCTCTTGTCCGGAGCGTAGCGAGTAATACGCGGCAGCGCCTACTGCCCCGACCACGACAATCGCCATAAGAAGAATGGTTGTTTTTGACATAGTGAGCACAAACACCTGAACAAACTGCTACTGTGCGAAGAGTTCTGCGGAATCTACGAACATCTCGCCCACCGTACCCGCTTCCATGTATGCCTGCAAGACTACGTTCGCTACTGTTGCGGAGGCCGGCGTATACACGTATGACTCGTCGATAGTGAACTGCGGACCCGTTGCGCCGAGGTGCCTGCTGGTCGGCAGCCAATTACCTGCGCTGTCGTACTCGTCGATATAGAATCCGACCGCACCTGACGTCACAGCGCTCGCATTCGCGAAGAACCGGATGCCGTATGTCGTCCCGAAGTTAACCGGTATCGTCGAGCTAAAGAGGTGCGCTGCAGTGGCACTGCCAGTCATCTTTACGGAGTTGTGCGGGGCAGGGTAGCTGCCATTACTGCCTGTATCGAGAATAACATTTGATGGCGCATCGGTTGTCCATCCCGACATTCCGCTCTCAAAACTGTAGTTCGGCACGAGATTCGGTCCCATATCAAGCATTTCGCGCACGGTCTTGGTCTGTACGCCAAGTCCCTGCAGCTCCGTCATAAGACCTTCGAGATTTGCGGTGGTCCAGCCGTATCCGTCGTCGCCTGCCGGTACTACTTCTGCGATATTGTGAAGCACTATGATGAGCCAGTGATCGCCTGCGATCGCCGTCTGCACCTGGGCTTTAACCTCGGCCACGGTCGTTGCGGTCGTTACCGGATAGACATGGAGGAGATATTTATTGAACGGCCATTTGTTGAGCGCTAGGTGGTTGAAAGTGCGATGGGAATTGAAGCGTTTAGCAACTTCCGCCAACATTGGGATGCTGTATGCACCAAACGGACTTGCAAAGTTTTCTCCCAGAACGCTGTAGCTTGCAAGCGCGTCAGCACTTCCTTGGAGTTCGTCTATCATCTGTGCGGTCGAAAGAGTCGGAAGCTCGGCATGGGTCACCGTATGGGCGCCCATCTCTACGTCAACTCCGTTAAGGGTTTGGATGTCTGCCCATGTCATGTACCCTGCAGTACCTATAAGGCCGGTTGGAATGTAGAAGGTCCCCTTCTGGCCGTGCGCGTTAAGAACCGGAGCAACGGTAGTAGCATGAGAGATAAGCCCATCGTCGAAGGTCAAAGATACGCCGCCGCGGGTAAATGGATTGCTCACAGGGTCGGGAATATTGTTGAAGGTGATGGTAGTACCAGACGTGGAAGCTGTATTGAGTGCGAGGTCTGTTGCAACCACAACTACCGTGTGCGCACCGTCGGCATAGAGTGTCGAGTTAAACGCAAACTCAAAGGGTGAGGTTGATGTAGGCCCGGCAAGCAATGCGCCGTCAAGGTAGATCTTCATGCTCCCTAGCCCGCTTTGCAGCTGACCAGACACGGCTGGGTCAGACGCAGTTGCGATGAGTGTTGTAGTGCCGGCAACGGTGGCACCTGCGGTCGGCGAGGTGAGGCCAACGGTAGGCGCGCTCGTGTCAGGCAGGAGCGGTGCAACATTGGTAATGGTGATCGTCGTATCACTCGTTGTTGCTGCGTTAAGTGCAATGTCTGTTGCAACAACGCTTACCGAGTGTGTTCCATTGGCATAGGAAGTCGTGTCGAGCGCCAACTCAAACGGTGAGGCCGTTTTAAAGTCACCGATTGCAGCGCCATCGAGGTAAAACTGTACTCCCTTGAGTCCGCTTTGTACCTCGCCCGAAATTTGCGGATCGGATGCAGTAGCCAGGAGAGTCGTCGTACCTGAGACGGTCTCGCCGCCCGCAGGAGATGCGAGAACGACGGTTGGCTGCGCAGTATCCGGCAAGAGGACAGGCGTCGTCGGTGCAGGAGATGACGGAGAGTTATTTCCTCCCCCTCCGGAGGAGCGTTTCGATGAAATTACTATTCTTTTTGGGGAGGTCGTCTGCACTGAGGTTGTTGTCGCCCCCACCGTGGTAATGCCCGACGAAGGAGAAGGATTAAAAAAGGCTCCAAGTACTTCCCCTTGCTGCGTCGGAACAGTCGGCGAAAGAAGGCCCGTATTGTTCAAATTAAACGCATTCGTGGTCGGAGTTGTTTTCTTGGAAATTTCTTTAGGAGCAGACACAGGCTCTACAATTTCTGCAGGTATCACAACCTGAGGCTGGACCGGGTAGGATTTATCATACGTGGCGGTAGTAAACGCAATGGTTGAAATGGCTCCCGCAACCACGACCAAAAGGGCGATAAGAGAGAACCCGTTCTTTTTTGTAATTGTGGATTTCATTTTATTTAGCAATAGACGGATGATTAGTATTTTCCAAGCGCGGCTGATGTAACCCCCCACTATATTTTTTTAGATTTTTAAAAAACCGTACGAGCGTCAGAACAGAAAGCAGGAACGATATAACTGTCAGAACAAGGAATACTGAGGCGAAAATGCTATTGCCCGATGAATGTAACAAGAATGTCGTCGTCAACATAAGCGGCATCGACGACATAGTTGATACAACTGTTCCTCCGTGTAGATTCATAATTAATGATTGGATAATCCTGCGAACGTCTTATAACATAGATGCTTCTTGCTACGCAAGTTTTTACACAACGTGCTCATGAGGTTGTTCTTGTTCCCCATGCGTTTGTGTAGCCTAGTTTGAAAAATGCCGCCCGAAGCGACCGCACGATCGATAGTTCTGGAATTGTTTGCGTAAGAAAATTGAAGAATCCGAATATATATGCGCCTACCAGTACCAAGCTCAATACATTTGCATAAAGGAATTCAGGTATAAGGAGGATGCGTAGCGCCCAATCGGTACGATCTTTCTCCGCGTAAAACCGCATCAGCCACAATTGGAACACATACAGGATGACCACCTGCGCGATCGAAAGAAATACGATAGTTTTGAGAAATTCCGGAGAAAGACGCCCTGCGGACGCAAAGAGTACAGAAATTATTACGAGAGTAAGCGTGGCAAGAAACATGGCGTGGCCGATGATGTCCTGAATGAGCGCCGGTAAGAATTTTACGCGGGCGAGTATGGTGAGGCCGCCATATATCCACCTTGTCCGCTGCTTCCATAATTGAGAGAAGGTTTCAGGAACTTCTGTCCAAGCATATGCATTGGGAGCGAGACGGACATGCCAGCCGGCACCCTTGAGTCGTGCAGTTACTTCGTAATCTTCGATAAGATGATTTTCGGCAAAACCTCCGACGTCAGTCAGGGCTTGCAAGCGAAAGGCGGTAAGCATGCCGTGCATGACAAGCGGTCCGAAGAAAAAGCCTTCATCTGCAAGGCGCACCGCGTTAAACCCGAGGTACTCGAGTCCTTGAAGCCGCGTTAAAATATTTACATTTTTGTTCAAAACCCGGCACTGGGAACATGCAGCACCGATATGCGGATCGGCCATCACTCCCTCTACTAATTTCTGAACCGTATATTTATCGATCATTACGTCGTCATCGAGCGTAATGATGATTTCCGGTTGTACCCCACGCTTCCCTATGTGAGCGAGCGCGTAATTGATAGCGCCCGCCTTCATCTTGTTTATTGGAGTTCGCAAGACCGTCACCCTGTCGGAGAGTCCTTTGATCCTCGTAAAAAAACCGAACGTCTCTTCATATAAGTTCGGTGTGCAATCGTCGACAACATATATTTCAAGACTTTCATTCCATCGAAGAAGATCTTCGACAAGTCTTACTGTCAAAATGCCCGGCTTAAACGAGGGGACGATAGCCGCTACTAAAACATTTTCTTCTTTAGTGAAATCATTCCTGACTTTAAAATTATAGGGAATGGCAAAACTGGCGGCATGATGAACAGGCCGTATATCTTGCATGACAAAACGTTTTCCCTTGTGAGGGGAATTGGTCGTCTCGCGTTGGCGTCCCAGGCGCGCCTGCAATGGTGCAGGCGGCATACCACTACTTTATACAGGAGAGCGTATAGCATGTCTAGGAAACTTATTAGAATTCATGAAGAAATAAGAACCTACTTGAGAAATAAGTAAAGATATTTCCTTTTAGATAAAAGTGTGTGGTACTTGGTTGTAACAAAAAACCCCGCAAATGCGGGGTTTTTTGAGTATTGACGAGAAAGAAATTTAGCGTGTGACACACAAGAGCACCGGATTCGGGATCGCACTCTCATCGTCAGATTCAGGCGCACAGACTTCTACACGGCCCCCATCTACGAGCTCGATCGTATATTGATCGATACCGCTACCAGTACCAAGCGGTTCGGTTGGCAATGCTGGAATGTAGGTCGGAACGAGACATCCCAAGTTTCCTGTCGCGTTACCAAGTGCTGAATTGCCCATGCTGTTCGATATTGCAGTTGGTCCAGTTGGAATCTGGTCGCAGTGCTTGTTAGTATCGAACGTACCTTCAAATACACCCTTGTTGTCCGCCATTCGCTGTCCAATAGCATTTAATATGCTATTGATGCCGCTTTCACGCTGCGTATTGCGGGCCTGTGCAAACTGCTTTGCCGGGTTGATCGCAATAATGACGATAGCCGCCAAAATAGCAATAATGCCGATAACGATGAGGATTTCAATAAGTGTAAATCCTTTT
>JACMMG010000068.1 GCA_014379165.1 Candidatus Parcubacteria bacterium | reverse complement strand
GCAAGAACGAAGAGCAAGAGATAACAAGGAAAGAACCGCTGCTCTGGATGCTCACGCGTGGGAAGCCTATCAGAAGCAGTATCTCTCTTAGCAACAGGAGCTGGGCGGCAGATTGAGAGCGTCGAAGGGGCGCTCTTTTTTATGTATCAAAAGGGATTTTTAGCTCCGCGGACTTCAAAATGGAGATGGAAGCCTGTGGCTTCGCCGGTGCGGCCTATCGATGCAATAGTCTGCCCTTGCGCCACCGAGTCGCCTACTGACACTTTTAGCGTTGTTGCGTGCGCATACAGGGTCTGGGTACCGTTTGGATGCTGAATAACAATATAGTTGCCGTAGCCGCCATTCCATCCACCGTTATTTTTTGCAATAATCACAACACCTTCTGCCGCGGCAAATATAGCTGTTCCTTGCGAAGCACCTATGTCGATCCCGTTATACCCGTGAAGTCCTTGGGTCCGGACACCTCCGCTAACCGGCCACACGTAATAGGTTCCGAGGTTAGGCCCTCCTGCATCATGCAGTTTGGCGGTAGGAGCAGCAGAACTCTTGCTACTACCACCAGATGCGGTCGTACTCTTTACTGGAACAGGGGTAGTCTCGCCGTTAGGGATGATTATTATTTGCCCAACTGTCAGATCTACGTTTGTGGCAAGTTCGTTATAATTGGCAGTTTCTGTAAGGTCGCCGTTGTATTTTTTAACGATAGATGCGAGCGTCTCGCCCTTAACAACCGTGTGCTGCAGGCCTGTTATAGGGAGGATGATGAGCTGCTGGCCCGGATGAATAACGCGCCCCTGGATGTCGTTGGCGCCGGCAATGGTACCGACGGAAACACCGAACATTTCTGCGATGTCTGAAAGCGTATCGCCTGAGCGGACCGTATAAACGCTAATTTGTGAGGATTGGTGCTTCTCTTCTAGATCTGCAGCAGTTCCAGAAGGACCTTCTTGAGACTCAAGCGCGGTTCCATCGACAACGGTGATGCCTCCGCCCCCTTTTGCAGGGTTAGGGTCGAGGTTGATAGCCGGCGAAAGGAGTGGCATAGTCTGAGAATTAAGCTCGGTAAAAGATGTTTGGGCAGAAACTCGAGGCCCTTTAAAAAAATCGGCGAGAGTCGAAAAGACGCTCGCGTGGGCAAATAGTGGGGTTACAAGGAAAGCGGATAGAGCTACTCCTGAAAGGAGCTTGATAAATAAGGGTTTTTTTGCCTTCTTCGCGAAATCTGGCTTAACCGTCGAAGAAGTGAGTGATTTATGTTCAAGAATAAGCCTAAATGTGCGGAATTTCTCGTGAATTTACCGTTTTATGGCTCTACAGAGCCATATTTACCCTGCCATTCAACCGCACCTAACAACTATATCCCGGCGGGATTGAGAGTCAACCTACATGAAAATGACATGTGGATAACGCTTGAGGTGGTATATATGAGAAGTGGAGCATCTACTTGGGCTAAATGAGAATCAAAAAGAGGCTGTGATGCATACGGACGGTCCGCTTTTAATTTTGGCAGGTGCAGGTGCGGGCAAAACGCGTGTCATTACACACCGAATGCTTGAAATTGTACGTAAAGGCACCGCTCCTAAAAATATTCTGGCCATTACCTTTACCAACAAAGCAGCGGGAGAGATGCGCGAGCGGGTCTTAAAGCTTTTGACGCAAGACGCTGCGCGCAATCGGCCGGCTTTTGAGCCCTTCGTGCCGCCGTTTGTTTCAACCTTCCATTCGCTTGGTCTCACTATCATTAAAGAAAACTCCCGCGCGCTTGGGTTTAAGCGTACTCCTGCCATTTACGACCGTGCTGACTCCATGCGCGCAATAAAAGAGGCGCTGAAGTCGGCAGGGGCCGAGGATATCGAGCCCCGCGCAGCACTTTCGGTTATTTCTCGCTCCAAAGGCAATGGTTTTGGGAGGGAAGAATTTGGAGAGAAGGTAGAGAACTACCGGGATGAACTTATCGCTAAAACCTGGGACGCCTATGAGCGGCTGCTACGCGAGGACGGCGCACTCGACTTTGACGATCTCCTCTTGCAAGCAGTGAAGCTTTTGCGCAAAGAAGAGAGCACCCGCGCTCGATATAAGGAGCGCTGGCCATACATCCATATCGACGAATATCAAGACACTAACCGCATCCAGGCCGAACTTGCAGGATTGTTGGTAGGGGAGAGAAAAAATATCTGCGCCGTTGGAGATATTGATCAGACTATCTACGGTTG
This sequence comes from Candidatus Parcubacteria bacterium, assembly GCA_014379165.1. GTDB lineage: Bacteria > Patescibacteriota > Minisyncoccia > Phycocordibacterales > SBAW01 > GWA1-54-10. Next base: position 11,403 of record JACMMG010000068.1, on the reverse strand, counting down.
GCGAGGGGCAGAGATAGCAAACATGCTTTCTTTTGAAAAAACGTTCCCCGGCGCCCATACGATAGTACTAGAAGAGAACTACCGTTCCACAAAGACGATTCTCGCAGCAGCAAACGACGTTATTTCGAAAAATGTGTACCGGACTGAGAAAAACCTCTTCACAAAGAACGCTGACGGGGAGCCTATGGCGCTCTACCAAGCATTCGACGAAACGGACGAAGCGCTTTTTATAGCGCGCAAAATCGGCGAGCTTCGTGAAAAGGGGATTAGGCCGCGCGACATGGCAGTTTTATACCGGGCAAACTTCCAGTCCCGCGCGATAGAAGAAGCCCTTATCGGGAGTGACATTCCATACCAGGTGCTCGGTACTCGCTTCTTTGAACGCAAAGAGGTCAAAGATGTCCTTTCTTTTATAAAAGCTGCGGTCTATGGAACGCAAGGCGATATCGGTCGCGTTGCTAACATTCCACCGCGTGGCATTGGCAAAGTGACTCTTCTTAAAATGCTCATGGGCAAAGAAGGCGAGCTGCGCGGAGGGGTAGGAGAGAAGGTGGCGGGGTTTCGTACAATTCTTAGTCGAATACAAGAAGCCGCGTCGGCGCTTCCACCCTCGCAGCTCGTTACTTTTGTGATGAGAGAAACTGGCATGGAGCGTATGTATAAAGAAGACAAAATAGAAGGCGCGGAGCGATTGGAAAACATTCGCGAACTTCTTTCGCTTGCAAGCCGATATGATGGCGAAGAGGTGCCGATCGGCCTTGAACATTTTCTAGAATCCGCTGCACTTGGAAGCGAACAAGACGAACTGAAAGACGAAACAAATGCGGTACGGCTGATGACGGTTCATGCGTCAAAGGGGCTCGAATTCCCATACGTATTTATCGCAGGACTTGAAGAAGGGCTTTTTCCGTACGCGCGAGATGACGAAAGTGCTAGCGACAGGGAAGAGGAGCGCCGGCTCATGTATGTTGCGCTTACGCGCGCAGGCAAGAAAGTTTTTCTTTCCTTTGCGTCGTACCGCACGATGTTCGGCTCTAAAAATGCGACCATCCCCTCACAATTTCTTTCCGACATACCAAGCGAATTCATCGAGCTGGAAGCCCCTGAGCGTTTAGGAAGAACCATATATTTGGATTAAGCTTTCGAATATGAATCTAGCCGAACGTCTGTTGGTATCGCGCAGCGAAAAACATCTCCAAAAATATCGAGATGCTGCAAAACATGTGCACACCGAGTTTTTGCGCCAATATTACGCATACCTTCCTGAAATAGAGTCATACTATGACCAAGCAGGGTATTGGCATGGTACGGGGCGATACCACTATTATCACGGGGATGATTCGCGATATGAAGGAGTCAATACAAAACATGTCGTTAACGTTCTGGAGTCTATTCTGGACCATAGGGCCCTTACCGGCCATCAAGACCTGTGGATCACTGGTGACGGAAAATTTGAAAAGACAGTTTCGGTGGCACCTATACGCATGCATGCGCGACTTTTTGCACACATCCACTTGCGAGAAGGCGTATGGCTCCCTTATGTATTTGGAGGTACACGATTCTGGATGGGTATTATTATCGCGCTGGCTAGCAAAGAACTTATTTTTACGTTGCGCGGAGATGGGCGAACGTTTCTCAAAAATGCCTTGCTCAACCGCACATCGTTAAAAAATTTTCGCACGTGGGCAAGCGCTATTCGCAACCTCGACGATTTCAAAGTTCTTCCTTTATGGAGAGCATACGATTTGAGATCGGACATTGTCGGCAATTATGCGATTCTCTTCGGTATTAAACGCTCCGCTATACAGGGCGACGGAGTATTACCCTTTATTAAGGGACTGGAGGTTCGCGTGGCAAAAAGCATCAGGTTGGGTGACATGACACATATTGAAGTGCCGCTTGAAAATGTCGAGGAAACAAAGCGAATACTGTCTGCTAAGAATATATCTTTGCCTATCATACCGCTTGAGTTTGGAGAGCTTTACTGTGCACAGTTTCCATTTAAAAAATTAGTGTATGTATAAAAAGAAATCTCTCGGACAACATTTTTTGCACGCACCTGCATATCTTAATAAAATTATTGAGGCGGCCAAGATTGCAAAAGGGGAGTGGGTGCTTGAGGTAGGTCCTGGCGACGGAGCCCTTACCGACAAGCTTCTCGAGCAGGGAGCACGGTTGATTGCAGTTGAAAAGGATGCGCGGATGATCCCTTTGCTTAAGAACAAATATAGCGATGTATCGCTATATTCTCTCACAATTATCGAAGAAGACATCTTGCGGTTTGATATATCAAACCACTTACCGCAGGAGGAGATGTACAAAGTGGTGGCTAATATCCCGTACTACATTACCGGCGCATTCCTTAAGAAATTCCTTTCCGCAGAAGCGCAACCAAGCTCGATGGTGCTCTTAGTACAAAAAGAAGTTGCCGAGCGTATAGTCGGAAGAAAGTCCGCCAAAGGCGGATCCGCCTCCGGCGGAAAAGAATCCATATTATCTCTTTCGGTTAAAGCATATGGCGAGCCGATATATATAAAGACAGTTCCAAGCGGCGCGTTTTCACCGCCGCCACAAGTTGACTCCGCGATACTTGCGATAGGAAATATTTCCCGTGAACGCTTCACAAATTTAGTCCATGAAAACCGATTTTTTGAACTGGTACGAACAGGATTCGCTCAAAAAAGGAAACTCCTTGGGCGCAACTTAGAACCCATACTAGGCCCAAACTACGCCGATCTTCTTAAAATGGCCGGAATACCCGAAAAAGCGCGCGCAGAAGATGTGCCCCTTGAAAAATGGCTCAGTCTTTCTGAACTCTAAATCACATAGCCAAATACTCTTGATATACTGAAGGAGTAATGAAAGTACTCTCCTACCTACCTAGCGCGCAGTTTGGAATCATCGCTGGTTCGATTCTGCTTTCTGGCGGACTTGTTGTAGCTGCGCAAGCATTTACCCGCCCTGCAAACCCGCCCTCCACCCTTACTCCCTCTCAAAATGCACCAGCAGCGCAAAATACCGGTGACTGGCTCGCAACACTGCGGGAAATACAAGCACAAAACAGTTCCTATACGCTTCCGACAGGCCCTAATGAAGGTACCGTCAAAACGCTTCTAGGCGCTGCACAAAGTCAAAATATTACTGACACCATTGGCCGATCGCTCCTTATTAACTTAAGCACTGCCAAAGCCCAGGGATTGGGAGCTGACGTTCCTACGCAGGACAAACTTATTGCAGACGCTGCAGCACAAATTGAACAGAATCGAGGCGCGCAAGTATACACGGTTGGAAATCTTATCCTTGCTACAAATACGCCGGACGCCGAACACACCTATGGCAATACTGTTATGGCTACACTAGGTTTGCACCTGAAGGCAAGTTATTACGACACTCTTTTAGCTATAGGGTACGCCACCGATTATAAAGACAAAACAAAATTAAGTACTCTTCCGGCTATTGCAAAAGAATATAAAGCGCTCGCAGATGACTTATCGAGAGTCGCGGTACCCGTTACGCTTGCACCGTTGCATCTCCAGATCATAAATAATTACGCTCGCATGGCCGACCTGTACGATGATATGGCCGTCATGCTTGACGATCCTTTGCGCGGACTTGGAGGTCTTGAATTGTATGAGTCGCTCATACAAGAAACAGCGCGTGTGTTTACAAATATTGCACAGCAACTCTCTAAAGACGGTATACTTTTTACTAAGGACGAGCCGGGAAACACCTGGAGTTCGCTTCTTCCTTGATACATGAACAGAAGAATTATTTTTATTATTCTCGGGGCGCTTCTGATACTCGCGCTTATCGCTTTGTTATGGTTTTGGTTCTTGGGCAGGCAGCCGCAACCCTCTGACAATGATGATTTTGGAACAGGCGGGAATAGACCGGTAGGAAGTACCGATACAGGTGGTCAAACCGGTAACGGCCAGGTGGCTATTGGCTCAAACACTACAACCGGAGTTGGTACAACTGACGCAGGAGTAAACGATGTTAATACCGTAACTCCACTTCCGGGGATTGGGGGTATTGCTGACATCGGGGATGTGGGCGGTATAGGAGGTGTCGGGGATATTGGAAGCGTGGGAGATGTTGGTGGCATAGGAAGTGTGGGGGGCGTTGGAAGCATCGGGGATGTTCCTGTATATACCGCCCCTGGCGTTACCTGGTTTGACGGCGGTGCGCTGAAAAATTTTAACCCCACACCGATTAATCAGGTTAATACGGTGAATCTTTCAGGCACGCCCTACATTACTAACAGCACTAGCGGTGGAAATGGGGATGACGATGGAAGCGGTATTGGACTTGGAGGTGCACTGGGTGGTGCAGCAGCTGGGTTAGCCGCTTGTACGGTAGGATTATTGGGCGGGATTCCTTTAAGCGGCTCTGTAACAGCCGCAAATGAAGCGCTCGTAGGTGTTGGAGCCGCAAGCGGAATCTACGTTTCAGACCATGTCACTCACCAAATTTTGACAAATATCGGCGCCGGGGAGCTAGCCGTACAAGGGTCCGAATCGTTTCGCACGAATTTTCTTGACTGTATAACGCGTGGCATCGCAAAAATTGCAATAGAACAGATAACCGCAAGCACGGTTGACTGGATAAATTCAGGTTTCGATGGCAAGCCGGCGTTCATCCAAGACTACAAGCAATTTTTTACCGACATTGCAGACCAGTCGGCCGGAAGTTTTATAGAGGGTTCGGCATTATCGTTTTTATGTAGTCCTATCCAGCTCCAAGTACGGATAGCCATAGCGCAAAGTTACGCGCGCAGCCGGAGTGCACCGGAGTCTTGTACGCTCTCAGATGTCGTCGGTAATATAGAGGACTTCATGGATGGCAACTTCTCTGATGGAGGATGGCGCGGGCTGCTGGCAGTAACTACGGAGCCAACAAATAACCCCTTTGGGGCATACATGTATGGGAAGGGCCTTCTGCGCCAAGCTATTGCATATGATCAACAGACTGCCACTCTTAGAATCTCTCCAGGTGGATTCCTTTCAAAAACAAAGAGTGTTTGCGATCCTTTTTCAGGAGAATGCAGAGATATTATTGAAACCCCTGGCAGCGCTATCGAGGATTCATTGCGCAAAGTAATGGGCAACAGTATCGACTCGCTCAACCTGGCGGATAATTTTGATGAAGTTATTGGAGCACTAGTTCAGCAATTAATGACCAAGGTGCTCTACCAAGGCCTCAGCAACTTAAGCGGACAAAATGGATACGAAGACACGTTCGTCAATCCGCTTGACGCTCAAGCAATGGCCGCAGCCCAGCAACTTTTAACGAATTTACAAGGTGCCGTCGCAGTCGCTCAGCAATATGGAAGCGTACAGCAGGGTAGTATTTCTGACATACAAAACGCTCAAGCTCAGCTTGTTTCACTTGAAAATTGCTGGAGTGCAGCAGGTGATACCAGCAAAGCATCGTCTGCAGAAGCGAGAGCAACAAATCTTGAAGCTCGCATTATTCCTTATAACGCCAACATCACAAGGGCAAATAGTGCCATTACGAAAATACAACAGCTTCACACCAGTCTCCTTTCAGCCACTTCACTTGCCGACGTACAAGCCGTGGCAACACAACTTACTGCCGCACAAAATTCAAGCCAATTGATTGTGCCGTCTGATCTTACTTCTGCACAGCAGAATCGCACGACGCTCCAAAGCGAATTGGCGTCACTCAATCAACAGACCAGCTCGGAAATGAATCAATGTAATGCAAGCAGGTAGTATCAAAAAATCAACACTAGCTAAAGGAGCAACAAAGGCTCTGGCTTTTGTAATGTTGCTTGTTCTTGTGTTTTCTCCACTACAACCGCTTTTAAACATATCCCTTGCCCAAGCCCAGACTCCAAAAATTGTTGACGCAGGACCTGGGGAAGCTGGATGTAATTCAGTGGGTTCATGTATTGCAAGTGTTGTGTATGTCTTTACTGCAGGCTTAGGGAGCGGGCTTGCCTATATGGGTTCATGGTTTTTTAGTGTAGCGGTACGAGCATCACTTATAAGCACTACCTACACCCTAAGCGATCTTTCGTGGGGGTGGACTACCGTGCGCGATATCGCCAATATGGCGTTTATTTTCATTCTCATTTACATCGCCTTTACCATTATGCTTAAGGCGGAAACGACCGGTACCATGCAAATGTTGGCCCGAGTCATCATCATTGCCCTGGTCATTAACTTTAGTTTCTTTTTTGTCCGCGTTGTAATAGATACAGGAAATATTTTAGCAACTCAATTTTATAACACGCTGCCTAATGATGTACTTACTACAGATATGCCTACAGATGCTAATAGCACTTCCAATAATCTCGGAGGAGGAACAAAGGATCTCTCAGCAAGCATCATGAAAGGTATAGGTCTTCAGGGGATACTTAGCACTGAAAACTTTGCTCGGTTCCAAGGAGGTAGTAATTGGCTTACAGAACTGATCGTACTCTCTTTCGTCTATCTTGCTGTGGGTGTCATTTACTTTTTACTTGCAGGAATATTCTTTACTATCGGGATCAAGTTTATTGCCCGTATTGTTATACTCTGGCTAGTCATAATAGCCGCGCCGCTTGCGCTCGTGTTCTACACCATGAAGGGCACGCGGCAGTATTTTGAACAGTGGCTCCATGCACTTATCGTCTATTCTCTTTTTCCTGCAATATTCCTTTTTATCTTTTCCATTGTCGTAAGATTTGCGGGAAGGATTGGTAATGTTACACAAATATTTACAGATCTCAATGCAAACGCTCAAAGTCTAAATAACCTTGCATACTTTGGTGCTCTTATTGCCAGTATAGGTATTCGACTTGGACTCGTTATTCTATTTCTTTATCTTGCTCTAAAAATCTCTGATGCAATTGCCGCACAAGGAGGCCATTTTGCCAATACTATTACAGGCAAAATGGGAGACTTTATGCGCGGCGGTGTTGGGCTTGGTTTCCGAGGTGTAGCCAATACGGCCGCGTTTGCAGGCCGCAATACGCTAGGAAGACTTGGGTACAACGTAATGCAAAATCCGAGGGTCCAACAGATTGCTCGGCAATCCGGCGGCCGTGATCTCCTTTGGCAAGGCGCTTCAAAACTTGCTAACTCTACATATAACCCTCGTAAAGCGCCTGGTGGAAGCGTGCTTCGAAAGGCTTCGGAAAATATAGCAGGTGGACGATTTAACATAGGAAGAGGACCTAAGAACAAATACCAGCCCACTCCGGCAACACCTCCGCCACGATACGCCAGGATCTATTCGCGGCTTGCTGCTAGGCTTACTCCTGCAGTTGTAACACCGACGGTTGTCACAACTGCAGGAGCAGGGACTCTTGCGACACCTCCGCGCATAATTCCTACCCCCCCTCCTCGACTTCCGTCCCGATTCGCACAATTAGTAGAGGAGCAGGGAAGAAATGCTTTCACACCACCGCCACCTGCCGGTCCTCCTCAACGTATAATTCCTACGTCTGCTGCCACAACCATAACCCCTGCTGCACCTGCTCATACCCCTACTCTTAGCACCTCTGCGCCACCACATCCGCCTGTTCCTGTTTCTACGCCAACATCAACTTCCGCTACTCATGCGCTCCCTCTTACTTCCACTTTGCCGCAACCACACACTCCTACTCCGGCACATAACGATAATAGTGAGGAAATACTTAAGGCAACACGCGAAGGTGTCAAAGAATTACGGGAACTTAAAAGGCAGAGTCAGGAAGCTGTTGCGCATCACTCTCCTAACGCGGAAGAACTCCAGGAACGGGAACGTAAACTTGTTAAAGACATTAACAATTCTCTGCTAAAAACTATCGAGGATAGTAATGTTACTCCAGGCGCTTCACGCGAAAACTCAAGCGGCATTCAGCTAATAAGCGTTTCCTCAAATAATCCGCCTCCCGATACTCCTCCAATACAACCAGGGGAAGCAGCACCCGGTACACTTCCCACGAGTACGGTTGACTTGGAATCTGCAAGAGCAGAGAAAGTTGCGCAAGCTACGGAAAGGCGGATAAAAGCGCTTGAAGATCAAATCCGTGAAGCAACAATGCAGGGAAATACTAAAAAAGCGCAGGAATTAAATAATGAATTGTTCCGGATAGCGCGCGGAGGAAAATAAATCATTGCATTGGTATAATAGATTGTATGGAACCTAATCTCCAAAAACAAATAGAAGCTCGCATCGCGGAGCTACCCAAGGATGTACACGACGCGGTACTCTCTGCAAACCTTGGGAACCAACTACAAATTATAGGCACACGACACCAGCTCCATATTGACCAAGTAGGAGCGCTAGAAGATGAAGTAATGCTTGTGATGCTTGGTTTTGTAGAAGCCGGCACTTTTGTAGAACAGTTGCAAAATCAACTCCATATCCCGCAGGAGAAAGCCAGAGAGCTTGCTGCAGATGTAAGCGATGAAGTCTTCATGCCTATACGTGAATCAATGAAGCAATTTATTGAAAATAGAGGAATTTCTGCGATTCAAACTCAAACAAATACGGCGCGCGAAGAGCCAGCTGCTATTCCGCCTCCTCAAAAACCACCGGAAGCTACATCATCGGCAGAAATGCATCCCGCCGACGTTGTTTTAACGCAAAAAACAGTAAGCGTGCCACCTTCGCCTATACCCCAAAAACCTATCGAGGGCCCGACATCAAATATATATAAAACAGATCCGTACCGAGAGCCTGTTGAGTAAGAAAGAGGGAAAATTCGCGGTATACTATAGCAGATGCAGTATCAAGTGCCGCAGTTCATCGAAGTTGAGGATAAGATTTTCGGCCCTCTGACGTTACGTCAGTTCATTTACCTGGCGGGCGGGGGAGGATTGTGCCTTCTTTTTTTCTCCCTATTGCCGTTTTGGTTGATGCTGATCCTAGCACTCCCTGTTATGGGATTCTCCGCGGCACTTGCGTTTTACCAAATAAATGGACGACCATTTATTATCGCTCTTGAACATGCTTTTTCTTATTTTTTCGGCAGCAAGCTCTATTTATGGAAGCAACGACAAGAAAAAAATACAGCCGACCGAGCAGCTGTAGCGCTCGCCAAAGCTTCAGGAGTAATTCTGCCTGGTCTTGTGCCAAAACTCTCCGAGAGCAAGCTTAAGGATTTGTCATGGTCGCTCAACATAAAAGATAGAGGACGGGTGGGAGGAGGGGATACACCTCATCGCACGGGATTTGAAATTTAGATATTTATTGTATGGCAGATAACGCGGCAAGAGCACAAGCAACACAAGAATTCGTACCTATAAAAGAGGTGCGCGACGGTATTGTGCTTCTTAAAGACGGAAGTTTGCGCGCCTTGCTTATGGCCTCAAGTATTAACCTGGCTCTGAAATCCCAAGACGAGCAAACGGCAATAATTAGCCAGTTTCAGAATTTTCTCAATTCACTTGAATTTTCCGTGCAGTTTTTTATCGAATCAAGAGAACTCGATATCAGGCCCTACATCGCACTTCTTGAGGATCGATATGCTGCTGAACTTGACGATCTTATGAAAATACAGATTCGCGAGTACATAAGTTTCATCAAAGATTTCACCGAGCGAGCTAATATTATGACTAAAAACTTTTTTATTGTCGTACCGTATGACCCTGCGCTCGTTACACGAAGCGGCGGTATTGTAGGGACAATAGGGAATGTGTTACCTACGGGAGCAAGAACAAGCGCCGCATTGACCGACGAACAATTCGAGCAATACCGCACCCAGCTTGAACAGCGTATATCTGTCGTCGAACAAGGCCTCGTGCGCACAAGCGTGCGTGTTGTGAAACTCGGCACTGAAGAAATTATTGAGCTGTTCTATAAGCTCTTTAACCCAGGAGAGCTGGAGAAACCTTTGCAAGTAACAAAAATAGCTCAAGCATAACGTACTATGGCCCTTCTCGACTTTCTAAAAAAATCATCCCCTGAGACTCTCGCTCCCGTAGCGCCTATTTTGCCTGAACAAATTTATAAGCAAGGTGTACTTGAGCTTCAAGACGTAATTGCGCCCTCCGCACTTAAAATTACTCCACGCGAGCTTAACCTCGGCGATAAGATTGCGCGCACTTTCTTTGTGATGTCGTATCCACGTGTTTTAACTGACTCATGGTTCGCACCGATAATTAATCTTGACCGAGTCCTAGATATCTCCATTTTCGTACATCCAATAGATTCTGCCGATATTCTCAAAAAATTCCAAAAGAAAGTAGCTGAGGTGCAAAGCCAAATAATGGCGCGAGAAGAGAAGGGCTTGGTACGCGACCCTGTTTTGGATACCGCTTATCGCGACCTTGAAGATTTACGCGACCAGCTCCAGCAAGCACAGGAACGCTTATTTGATGTCGGTGTGTATATAACTATTTATGGTGCAACGACTGAAGAGCTCGACAAAGCAGAGTCTGAAATAAAATCGATGCTCGAAAGCAGACTTATATATGTTAAACCCGCTCTCTTTCAGCAGGAGCAAGGTTTTAAGTCGGTACTGCCGCTTGGACGAGATGAACTTTCCGTCAATTCCAAACTCAACTCAAGCCCGCTCTCAAGTATCTTTCCATTCGTATCGTTTGACCTTACAAGCGATAAAGGAATTTTGTACGGTGTTAACCGCCACAACGCTTCACTCGTGCTTTTCGACCGCTTCAGTCTTGAAAACTACAACTCTGTTATTTTTGCAAAATCAGGCTCTGGAAAATCCTATACGACAAAACTCGAAATATTGAGAACGCTCATGTTCGATACGGAGGTAATCGTTATCGACCCGGAACGCGAATATGAATTTCTCTCTCAAGCGGTAGGCGGAAGATATTTTAATATTTCCCTTAACTCCGAGCACCACATTAACCCCTTTGACCTCGCCCCTCCTCGAGAAGATGAAAGCGCAGCGGATGTATTGCGCAGCAACATCGTGGCACTTGTTGGTATGTTCCGGATTATGCTCGGGGGCTTAAGCCCCGAGGAAGATGCAGTAATAGACAAGGCGATTACGGAAACCTATGCGCTTAAAGATATTACTCCTGACTCTGACTTTTCTCAGGTTGAGCCGCCTCTTTTGTCTGATTTCGAATTGGTGCTCGCAGGCATGCAGGGGTCTGAATCGTTGGTTCAACGACTTTCAAAGTATACAAAAGGTACATGGTCGGGTTTCATTAACCAGGCAACAAACGTTGACCTCAATAAACGTTTTGTCGTATTTTCCGTGCGCGACATGGAAGACGACCTAAAGCCGGTTGCGATGTACCTTATTACACACTTTATATGGAACGCGGTGCGCAAGAACCTCAAAAAGCGCCTTCTCGTTATCGACGAGGCATGGTGGATGATGAAATCGGAAGATACGGCGAGCTTTCTTTACAGCATGGCAAAGCGCGGTCGAAAATATTACCTTGGACTTGCAACTATTACTCAAGATGTCGACGACTTTCTTAAATC
>JACMMG010000067.1 GCA_014379165.1 Candidatus Parcubacteria bacterium | reverse complement strand
TCTCCAATCTCTTGCCAAGAGCAGTATTGGCCATATGCCACTTCAGCAGTATGCTGCGTAGTAGGATCGAGAATGATTTTGGCGGTCGTAGCACCGCTTTTAATCACCTCTTGCAGCTCTTCATCGATAGGCAGCTGCGAAGTGGCTTCTGCAAGCGGAACTTCTCCCACATAGGTGCCGAACCCGAGCGCGTTCCCTTGCAGGTTCTCGACAAACACGCGCAGACCTTTTTTAAGCATGGGTTTCGCGTCCCTTCATGCGCACTTCAAGTTTCCCCTTCCATAACGATATACCGCTTATTGAAAAATAAAAACCGTAGAAGGTGCGTATAAAAGACCTGTGTACATAGTATATAGAGTGTGGTATACCCTATATATGAATAAATGGACTATAGCCGTTATCGTATTAGTAATAGCGTTAATAGGTGCGATTTTCTTGGTTATGATGCCGCCGAAGGCTACGGCACCTACCACAGCCACTACCACTCCAGATGGTAGCTCTACAAATAACAATGGGACTTCCGGTGGTACTACTGGGGGTTCAAATATTACTAAAGCAGGCATCACTGACCTTATTACAGTAGATGTGCCTACAGTTGGTTCAAAAATAGTCTCTCCTATTATGATCCTCGGCTCCGCCCGCGGCACGTGGTACTTCGAAGGCTCTTTCCCTATCGAAATCAGAAACGAAACCGGTGCACTTATTGGAGAAGGCCACGCAGAAGCACAAGGTGAATGGATGACCGACAACTTCGTTCAATTTACTTCAACAATCATGTTCCAGACCCAACCCGAAGGACGCTCCGGTAGTGTTGTACTAAAGAAGGACAATCCGTCCGGCAATCCAGAGCGCGATCAATCAGTTATCGTTCCGATCACGTTCTAACTCAACTGTAACCTCTCAAAAGGCCCGGCTAACGCCGGGCCTTTTGCGTCGCAAAATTTTTCCCAAAAAAGCTCGAAAAAAGTGGTTGCCATTTTCAAAAAAAGTTCTCGGGTTTCTTATGCACACACAAATTGCGTGAGGTACATAGAGATTACAGATGCGCGCGGGGTATACTGTATCTCCCAATGGCAACTACTCAAAAAATAAAAAAGAGAAACGGCGAGATCGTAGACTTCCAGCCAGAAAAAATTACCACTGTCATTAAAAAAGCCTTCGCTGCAACACTAGGGCAAGAGCACGAAGTTGATGCCCGCGACATTACGCTTGCTGTTGTAGAAGCGATAGACCGCAAGTTCGAAGGCACCGCCTTTATACCGAGCGTTGAAGAGGTGCAGGACTCGGTAGAAAATATCATCGCCGAGCGCGGCTATTTTACCGTGGCAAAATCCTACATTATCTATCGCTACGAGCACGCAAAAATACGAGAAGAGAAAAAAGCCGAAGTTGTAGAGAAAATAATGGAAAACGCGCTCATGGTTACCAAGCGCGACGGCTCGTTAGAGCGATTTTCCGAAAGTAAGCTCACCCGTACCCTTTTACGGGCCGCGGCCGGCTTTGACCGCATCATCGACACGCCTGCGATCATCAGCAAAGTGCGTCTCGAGATGTACGAAGGCATTAAAACAACCGACATACACGAGGTTTTCATCATGATAGTGCGCTCAATGATCGAGCGCGACCCCGCATACTCAACCGTAGCAGCCCAGCTCCTCTTGCAATCCCTTTACCGCGATGTACTTGGCACCATCGACTACGACAAACTTGAAGAAGCACACCGCGAAGCGTTCGCGCGCACTATCAAGCGCGGTGTCGAGATAGGCCAGTTCGACCCGCGAATGCTTGAGTTCGATCTACCAAGACTCGCCGACGTGCTGCAAGTAGAACGCGATCGAGATTTCAAATATTTAGGCCTTCAAACGCTTGAAAAGAACTACCTTTCACGCGAACATGGCGTGCGCAAACTTCTTGAAACGCCACAGATCTTCTGGATGCGAATCGCAATGGGCTGCGCGCTTGCAGAAAAGACGCCCGAAGAACGCAATCAGCAAGCAGTGGAGTTCTACGAAATTATGTCGGCTATGTATTACATGCCCTCAAGCCCAACGCTCTACCACGCGGGCTTGCTTAAGCCACAGCTGAGCTCCTGTTTCCTCGACACCGTGCCAGACGACTTGCATGCGATATTCGACTCCTACAAAGACAATGCCCAGCTCCTTAAATACGCCGGCGGCATCGGTACCGACTGGACTCCTGTGCGCGCAACTGGTTCCTTAATTAAGACAACCGGTGTTGAAAGCCAAGGCGTTATTCCATTCCTTAAAATTGCCAATGATGTCACTATTTCTATCAATCGTTCAGGACGTCGGCGTGGGGCGGCAGCTGTGTACCTTGAATATTGGCATGCCGACATTGAAGACTTTATCGAGCTTCGCAAAAATACTGGTGATGAAAGAAGACGCGCGCATGACCTAAATACCGCAACCTGGATCCCCGACCTGTTTATGAAGCGCCTTCAAGAAGACGGGTACTGGACACTCTTTAGTCCTTCTGACGTCCCCGACCTCCACGATCTCTACGGCCGGAAGTTCGAAGAGCGCTACGAGTACTATGAAAAGCTCGCCGACGAAGGAAAGATGCCGATGTTTAAGAAAATGCGCGCAGGAGAGCTCTGGAAAAAGCACCTTACTATGCTTTTTGAAACAGGACACCCGTGGATTACATGGAAAGACCCTTCAAACATCCGCTCACCTCAAGACCATATCGGCGTCGTACACAACTCCAACCTTTGCACCGAAATTACACTTAATAATTCTGCGACCGAAACAGCGGTCTGCAATTTAGGAAGTATCAACCTTGGCGGGTTCGTCACCAATGGGCGCTTTGACCGCGACCTAGTTGCACGCGTGGTCCCAGTTGCAATGCGCATGCTCGACAACGTCATCGACGTTAACTACTACCCGACAGAAAAAACAAAGCGGAGCAACATGCGCCATCGCCCGGTGGGCCTTGGTCTTCGTGGTCTCCAAGATGCGCTTTATAAACTCAATATAAATTTCGACAGCGAAGAAGCCGTTCGTTTTAGTGATCAGAGCATGGAAGCTATCGCTTACCACGCAATTCTGTCTTCGGCTCTGTTAGCCAAAGAGCGCGGACCGTACGAAACATACAAAGGTTCTAAGTGGGATCGCGGAATTCTCCCGCAAGACACGCTTGCGCTTCTTGAAGCTGAACGCGGTGTCAAAATTGAAGTTCCTCGCGCTGAAACACTTGACTGGCGGCTGGTACGCGAAGCGATCCGCGAATGGGGTATGCGCAACTCTAACACCATGGCAAATGCGCCGACTGCTACCACGGCTAACATTGCCGGCTGCTATCCAACGATCGAGCCGATCTACAAAAACATCTACGTAAAGAGCAACATGGCGGGCGACTTTATGCTTGTCAACGAATATTTGGTTGATGACCTAAAAAAACTAGGCCTCTGGGGTGAAGACATGCTTGAAAAGCTGAAATACTACGACGGCAGCATCCAGCAGATCGACGAAATTCCGCCTGCGATCAAAGACAAGTATAAAGAAGTGTTCGAGATAGAGCCGCAGTGGCTTATTAAGGCAGCCGCGTACCGTGGACGCTGGATAGACCAGTCGCAATCGCTCAATATCTTTTACGGCGGCACCTCCGGTAAAGTACTTTCAGAAATTTATCAGTACGCATGGAGTTTGGGCCTTAAGACGACCTACTACCTACGCACACTTGGCGCTTCACGAATTGAAAAATCAACAGTCAACATGGCAAAATTCGGCGGCACATCAAGTACCGACGCAGGCGCAGCATCCTCAGGCATGTCAGTACCCTCGGCAGTTATTATTGAAGAGACGGTAAGCATCTCCGCAATACGAGACTCTATTCCTTCACCACTTATTATGAGCACTCAAAGTAATGTAACAATTATGGAACCCGTACCTGTGCCTTCCGCCAAAGGCGGAAAACTAGAAGTAAAAGCACCGGAGCCGGCGGCACAGCATGTGCATGAGGTGCTTCCTGTCGGCATTCCAAAATTCGGTGAGTCTACGGTATTCAATCCGCCCGCTGGCGGACGCCCCAAAGTCGAAATCTTGAGCGAACCGTGCGAAAGCTGCTCAGCCTAACTAAAGTATAAAAAATGAAAAGGCCCCGAGCTATGCTCAAGGCCTTGCTTGGGGGTGGGCTGGGGTCAAATCCGGTGGCATCTCGCTCAAGTCGAGCCGGCCTCCAGCCCTAACCTTCGACGGGACCAAGTCAAAATATAATAGTTTCCAGTCCCTGCCTGTATGCAAGCTCTTGCAACTTGGCTTCGATTTCGGTGCTGAAGCACACCGCCCACCTTGCCGCTCACCTGCACCGGCTGTAGTCGGTCTGAATATATTATATATACTCTAAAAATTTTGTCAATCCCCATTGCAGCCCTCAAATTAATGTCCCTTTGTATGTAGTCCCCTTCCTTAGAGCGGGGTAAAAAAGTAAAATATACGTCATGGCTATCATCAACGGCGCAAACTCGACCGACCCTAATAAAATTCTTCCTATGAAGTACCCGTGGGCGCGGGTGCATTACAAAAAAGGTGTTGCAAACAACTGGGTGCCGGAAGAAGTTTCAATGCAGCAAGATGTCGAGCTTTGGAAAAAAGCCGGCGCACTTTCCGAAGACGAGCGCCGCATGATCCTCTGGAACCTCGGCTTCTTTTCGACCGCAGAGTCTTTGACCGCAAATAATCTCGTCTTGGCAATTTATCGCCACATCACCAACCCCGAAGCGCGCCAATACCTTTTGCGCCAGGCATACGAAGAAGCCGTGCACACCGACACATTCATCTATTGCTGCGACACCCTGGCGCTGAATCCGGATGAGGTCTATAAGATGTACGAGACTATTCCTTCTATCCGCGAAAAAGACGAGTTTGTGGTCAACATCACCAAGTCGGTCTTTGATCCGAACTTCAATACCGAAGGAACCGAAAATATCCAAAAATTCGTGCACGACCTGGTTGGCTTTTACGTCATTATGGAAGGCATCTTCTTTTATGCAGGCTTTGCCATGATGCTTTCAATGCTGCGCAAAAACCGCATGGTTGGTGTTGGCGAGCAGTTCCAGTTTATTTTGCGCGATGAAAGCGTGCACTTGGCCTTCGGCGCCGACCTTGTAAACACCATCGTTCAGGAAAACCCCGATATTTGGACGCCTGAGTTTAAACAAACGCTTACAGACAACATTAAACGTGCTGTCGAACTTGAGAAAAAATATGCCGACGATGCCCTGCCGCGGGGAATTCTGGGCCTTACTCCGGCCTCAGTGAAGCAGTATGTCGAGCATGTAGCCGACCGCCGACTTGAGCGCATTGGCTTGCAGCGGCAATACCATGTCGATAATCCGTTTCCTTGGATGTCTGAAATTGTTGATATGCCAAAAGAAAAGAACTTCTTCGAAACTCGCGTTACTGAATACAAAACTGGAGAGCTGGACTGGTAAGGGAGGAGTCCTCGACAACACTTATGCCGAGTACTCTCGGCGAAGGGAACCTTTTTCGCAAACACTTATGCCGCGTCGAGCGGCGAAGGCTAAAAAAGAAAAGATCGCCTCAAACGGGCGATCTTCATTCGCCCCCTGGGGACGATCCGAGACATACGCTCAGCGAGACACGAGAAAAGCAAAGATCGGGTCCACGTAGCCTAGCACAAGAAGAACAAATGCAAGAAGTAGTGTGAGGGCTGCAAAGATAGTAGGCCAACCCATCGGCTCTTGCTTGTTCATATGCGTAGTCGGTGTCTCCTCAACAGCCGACCATGCCTCTGCAATATTTTCAGCCAAGACAACATCACCTTTTCCCATGTAGCCCTCCCTTATGACAGCTGAGGCCAATTGAAGTAGGCGATGACGGCCAGAGAGGCCAAGATAAGGCCCGCAAAGATCAATACCGAATGGCCCCGGGGCCTTTCGGAGCTGGAATCAAAATTGTGCGTCATTGGACGTACCTCCTGAAGGGAACAGTACAACTAATCTTATTTTTTGCAATAAAGAACCGCCTGAGAAGGCGGTCGGTTATCGCTTCCCGCCTTGTATTACTTGCGGAGTCCAGCGATGTGGGATGGAAAATAATTCGACAATCTCGAAAGGACTCATCCCAATTATGTCTTCCCTTCCTATCGTCTTTTTCCCAACTAGATGAAAGGCATTGCAAACCCTCTGTATACATTCCTCACAAATGCAAACAGGAAAGTTTCCAAGGGGGTTAATATGCCGCACGCATCCGCATAGTCGGCACGGGCCGACAATGTATACGTTGTCCATGGATAATTCCTCTTACCTCTGCTTGCGAGCATATCAAAAAATATATTAAAAAGAAAAGGAGACGCTTTGTGTGCGGCTCCTCAAAACGGCTCTTATAGCCACTGCAGCAGGTGTGGAAGGATGGAACGATATCTCCATGCCACCCAACCGAAAATAAGTGCCACGATGAGTGTGAGCACTAAGTCTACACACCATTCATCGAGCTTTCGGTGCTCTTTTGGAGGCTCAGAAAGATCGCGCCACATTCACCCCGCTCCTTCTCGTTCGGAAATGTGTTCAACAGCGTCCTGCAAGTTAGAGTAAACCGAATGATCGGTTCCCCAGGTTATAAGGGCGAGAGCCAGGATTGCCACTACAACAATCAGGTTTTTATCTTCTTCCATTGAAAGACTCCCTGCCCACCAGCTGAGTACCAGTATGTGCCTGCTGCAGAAACTATCAAGAAGACAGTCCCCTTCCATTTTTATACAAGAATTAAAAGAGCCCGCCATCTTGGGGGCGGGCTCTGGGGTCCGGGGAGGACCATTTCGGTCAGAGGAGGTTGCGGGCCAACGACCTCGCTCGGTTGGCGTTATGTAGGTCGCCTGCCCTTTCGAACTCACGCGCGCGGGCCAGAGCAATTGTCCTTTCCGCGTAGGCCCCTGCTTGCGCGAGTTTTGCCTTGGTATTGGCATCCAGCTCGCGAGGAGCTTTTTTCGCGAATACATCTTGTACCATTTTTTTGCCCCTCCTTCGGGCACATTGTCTCGATGTGATAAGAACACTTCTTCCTCTCTATTATATCACCTTATGTTTATAAAGTCAAGGGCTTTTTAGCCCTTGTGGATAAACACATTAGTGCAAGGAGCGTTCCATGGAGTAGTTCCCAACCCTGAGGCACAATGCTGTTCTACTTTGCTATAAAAAAGCCCGCCGAATAATGCCGGCGGGCTAGATGTGCGAACGAAGAATCGAAGCGTTTACTGCTGCCGGTGATTATGCGTCCATCCATTCACATGGCCAAATTCATGTTGACGGACTTTTTTACACCCACGCAGATATATGATCACTCCGAAGGTTTCTTCCCGCCTGCTATTGGTAGGATTCCAACCCTCACGCGGGCTGAAAGTCGTACCTCGGGGGGCGGTTACCACATACCCACACCCGAGCAACCTGCCGCCGGAAGAACTCCCCCTTAGGCGTGCGCATGCGGAAGTGATTTCCGCTCCACTTGCAAGCGGATATTCCCGCACCGGAATTCGCGGCACGTGATTGTAGCGGGCAGGTGGAGGAATGACGTATGCACTGTCACATTTTCCCGTTTCTTGCGCTCCTGCCAATGACGGCAGGAGCGCAATGATCAAGGCGGCGCTAGCAAGGCGTATCATCGCCGTCTATCTGTTCATCGGGTAGCGGTCCATGAGGATCTGAGCCTGATCCCGATCCCGATCGAAGGTGATATCGACCGGCGGCTGGC
>JACMMG010000066.1 GCA_014379165.1 Candidatus Parcubacteria bacterium | reverse complement strand
TCCTGAATTTCCCGCCCCTCGATCGGAAGACTTCCATCTCCCACAAAGGAGTGACATCTTCCTGTTGTTGAAAACTTCTTGCGAGTACCAAGTCTTCTTCTCTCCCTGGAACGTCAACGTACTCGATGCCTTCAGTTAGAGGAACGATGAGACCACAGAGCATCCGAACGACCATGTCGATTTCCTTCCGCATACGGTCGATCTCGTTCTGGCCGCAGACAAGCCTTTCAACGAACGTAGTCATGGACCTTCTCCTATCACTAGGAAGCCCTCACGGGCAATTGCGAGCATCACTGCCCAGGGTTCTACCCTATCTTTAATTATATCATACTTTGTATAAAATTGCAAGTATTTCCCTATTTAGCCTTATGCAATAATGTTTTCATGGCAGGACACAGTAAATGGGCGAAGCTCAAACACACCAAGGGCAAGACCGATGCGCAAAAGAGCAAGATATTTTCTAAACTTGTGCGCTTTATTGCGGTTGAGGCAAAAAAATCTAAAGGTGACAGAAGCTCTCCCGGCTTGCGCGCAGCAATAGAAAAAGCGCGCGAGGCAAACATGCCGGCCGACAATATTGATCGCGCGATAGAAAAAGCATCACAAAGCGGCGAGCTTGAACGGGTAGTGTTTGAGGGCTACGGCCCCGGAGGGGTAGCACTTGTTATCGAAGGCTACACCGACAATAACAACCGCACCGCGCAGGACGTCAAGCATATACTTTCAAAAAACGGCGGGACATTCGCGACACCCGGAGCAGCATCATGGGCATTTACAAAAAATGCGGAGGGTAAACTTGAACCGATGACCACGGTTGAAATTTCTGAAGAAGACGGAAATAAACTAGGAGAACTTGTTGATGCGCTTGAAGAACACGATGATATTAGTGAGGTGTATACAAATGCAGCATAAATCTTCACGCAGCAGATCCCCAAGCGGGGTACACAAATTTTCTGCTGAAAATTTGCTCAGTTCTCACGCCGCCGCGCTCAAAAGCCCCCGCTTAAGGACTGCTGCGCTACGTGTGTTGGCATTTGACCCGGGCTTTGAGCGCCTCGGCGTTGCCGTGCTCGAAAAAGAAAACGGAAAAGAAATTTTAAAGCACTCCGAATGTGTGCACACTTCCCCTTCCCTTTCCTTCCCCGAGCGCCTACTCGAATTAGGCGAAGCTGCGGAAAAGCTTATTAAAAAATTCAAACCATCGGCGGTAGCGCTTGAAAAAGTCTATTTTGAAAATAATGCTAAGACTGCAATGCAGATCGCAGGAGTGACGGGGATGCTTTCTTACATAGCCTCAAAAAACAAACTTCCGGTACTTCAATACACACCGCTTGAGGTCAAAGTAGCTGTTACAGGCTACGGTAAAAGCGACAAAAGGGCGGTCGGGCTTATGGTAAGTAAGTTAGTAGTTTTGCCCGTGCGCAAGCGTCTGGACGACGAGCTTGATGCGATAGCAATAGGACTTACGTGCCTTGCCAATTCGAGATATCCACACTCTAAGTAGTAAGAACGTTGGCAAAGTCTCTTGGGTTTGGTACAAATCGAACATTGGGAATAAGAAACATTACCAAATAGATAAGAAAAAACATGCACGAAGACTTCGAGTTGTATGATCCGATCCTTGCAGATCTGGATGAAGCAGAAGAGGGAGAAGATGGAGTAGAGGTACCAAAGCCAGAGGAAGAGGAGGAAGAGGGAGAAGCACTATAAAAAAATCCCGCGACTTGTTCGCGGGATTTTTGTTTATATAATTGTTATCTTTAAAAACCTGTGTTTGCCGATGCGCAGAGTCATTTCATGCTCAACGTGTCGGCCTAAGTCGCGCACGGTCTGCCCCCCAACTTCGGTTATTGCCCCCGCTTCTACTAAGCGACGCAGCTCGCTATTACTCTCGCCAAGCGTTGCAAGAGCATCTCGCAAAAGAGTTCCTTTTGCTACCGAAACTGTAGGAATATCTGTGGGCACTTCCCCTTTGCTAAATGTTGAAACAAAATTCTCTTGCGCTTTTACTGCAGCGTTAGCGTTGTGATATGTCGTGACGATTTCTTTGGCCAAGCGCATCTTCGCGTCTTTTGGATGTTCTTTCAATATTTCTGTAATTTCTTCCTTAGGCACATCAGTGCAATCTTCAAAGTACGCTACGATCAATTCGTCCTTAACTGACATAAGTTTGCCGTACATATCATTTGGCTCATCCTCCAGATACACCGCGTTATTGTATGTTTTGCTCATCTTGCGACCATCAGTCCCTTCGATAAGGCGTGTTGTCAGAATAAATTTCTCTTTTTTCTTCAGAGACTGCAGCAAGTGCCGCCCAGCAAGCATATTGAACTCCTGGTCGGAACCCCCGAGCTCTGCGTCAACATCAAGTGCGACCGAGTCGTACCCGACCATAAGCGGATAGAGGAACTCGTGAAGTGCAACAGGCTTGCCTTCATCCATACGGCGCTTGAACATATCGCGCTCAAACATCTGCTGAACAGTAAATGTGCTTGCAAACTTTACAATGTCTTTAAGCGAGAGAGACGAGAGCCATTCGTGGTTATAGCGTATCTCAACTTTTGAAAAATCGAGAACCTTTTCGGCTTGCCGCTTATATGTCGCGAAATTCTCTTCAACCTGTCCAGGTGTCAGAGGCTCCCGTTGGGTATCACGCCCTGACGGGTCGCCTATCATGGCGGTAAAGCTTCCTACAAGAAATACGACCTGATGACCCATGTCGCTAAACGCCCGTAACTTACGCATTGCAACCGAGTGCCCGAGATGAAGTTGGCCGCCTGTCGGGTCGATACCAAGATATATGCGCAACGACTCTCCCGAGCGCAATTTTTTAAGGGCAAGCTCGCGCGGAATGACATTTTCTACACTACGAGTTAGGAGCTCGTTGATGGCCTTTTCGTCGGTTATAACCTTTGCAGTTCGGGAAAATAGTCCCATATATAAGGTGATTTACGTTACTGTAACACATCCTGAAACATGATAAAATGAAGGAATGCGTTCGGACATATACCGGTTCTTACGGCGCGCGAAGCGTTACGCTCGAGAGCATTGGCAAGTGCTCTTTGTATGGGGTGTCGGCGGTTGTTTTGTATTCGGCGGTCTTCTTTTTCTCTGGGCGGCCAGCTTGCGGATCCCTGATCTTTCTTCGCTTGAAAGCCGCAAGGTTGAACAATCGATTAAAATTTACGATAAAACCGGGAGCGTGCTCCTTTCTGACCTTAATCAAGACTTTGCGCGCACCGTGGTGCCGCTTGAAGCAATTTCGCAAAGCGCACGCGAGGCTATCATTGCGATAGAAGACCCTGGGTTTTACCAACATGGGGGTATCGCGCCGAAGGCGATTTTGCGTGCAATCGTGGCTGACGTAATTCCAGGTGGCAATACCCAAGGCGGCTCGACTATCACGCAGCAAGTGGTAAAAAATACAATCCTCACGAACGACAAGAGTATCGCGCGCAAACTAAAAGAATGGATTTTAGCGATTAAAGTTGAGCGAGTGCTTTCAAAAGACCAGATACTAGAGCTCTACCTCAACCAGATACCGATGGGCGGCAACATGTACGGAATAGAAGAAGCCTCGGAAACATTCTTCGGCAAGCACGCGAGTGACATTTCCGTACTAGAGGCTGCGTACCTGGCCGCCGTGCTCCCCGCACCTACTCGCCTCTCTCCTTACCGACTGACCGAAGGCAGCACACGCAATGAGTCACTTGAAGCGCGCAAAAACTTGGTGCTCCAAAAAATGCACGAGCACGGATATTTAACTGCTGCCGAGCGCGACGAAGCAAAAGCTGCAGTGCTTGCGTTCCAACCAAAGCGACAAACATCGATACAGGCACCTCACTTTGTTTTTTATATCGAACAATATTTGGAAAACAAATACGGCCAAGGCGTTATTGAAGAAGGTGGTTGGAAGGTAACAACAACGCTCGATGCGGACCTGCAGGCAAAAGCGGAAGAAATAGTCGGAGCGGGAGCTCTTTTAAACACTACAAAGTTCAATGCCTCAAACGCCGCGCTCGTAGCACTTGACCCAAATACCGGCGGGATACTCGCAATGGTCGGCTCGCGCAACTACTTTGATACCGAAATTCCAGGTGCCTACAACGTTGCGGTTATGAGGCCAGGCAGGCAGCCGGGTTCTACCTTCAAACCTTTTGCCTATGCAGAAGCATTTATGAAAGGCTATACCCCGGACACGGTAGTGTTTGACGTGCCGACGCAGTTTTCAACTTCGTGTTCGTGGAGTGATCCTACCAATGGGGGGGCATGCTTTGCACCAGGCAACTACGACAACACGTACCGCGGCCCGATTAGCTTAAGAAACGCGCTTGCACAGTCGATCAACATTCCTTCGGTAAAAGTGCTTTACCTCGCCGGACTTGCCGACACGCTCCGACTGGCAAAAACGATGGGCATTACCACACTTGCGGACCCTGCACGCTACGGACTGACATTAGTACTCGGCGGCGGCGAAGTAACCCTGCTGGATATAACTTCCGCGTACGGCGTTTTTGCCACCGACGGTGTTCGATATGAACCGAACGCAATTCTCAAGATTGAAGACTCTTCTGGAAACGTTATAGAAGACAATTGGCGGCCTATCGGAAGCCAGGTTCTTCCTCGCGACGTCACTCAAAAAATAAATGATGTCCTTTCCGACAATGCGGCACGCGAACCGCTTGGAGTAAACAGTTCGCTTTCCTTCCCCGGCCGAGAAGTCGCGGTTAAAACTGGTACCACTAACAACTATCGCGACGCATGGACTATCGGCTATACGCCCTCTTTCGTACTTGGTATGTGGGCAGGCAACAACGACAACACCGAGATGCAGAAAAAGGTCTCTGGTCTCATCGTAGGCCCTATGTGGCACGATGTAATGGCCTATCAACTTCCGAAACTCCCTGATGAATCTTTCAGCCGAGCAGAATTTACTCCGCCACAGAAGCCTTCGCTTGCAGGTAACTGGTTAGTGCCAGGAGATGACGGTCAGATCCATGAAATCCTGTATTGGGTGGATAGGAGCGATCCTACGGGTCCACAACCTTCAAACGCTGGCAACGACTCGCAGTACACGCGCTGGGAACTGCCCGTGCAGAATTGGCTTTCCCAGTCTGGTATTACTCCACAACCTGTAGAAGAGAGTGATCCAGACCGCCGTCGAAACAATGACGACGAAGAGGAAGAGGAAAATAACAATAACTAAAAAGCGTTACGGCGCATTAGTCGCGGCTTTGAAAATAATCGATCTCGGCGTACTTCACATCGGGGTCAAACGCAAGCACAATAAGCCACTTCAAATTCCGAATAATGGGAAGGTTTTTTAAATCGGAGATTTTATACCATTCTACTTTCTCGTCAGTCACAGATTTCAATGGATAATCGCCATGGGCAACAAAAAAGTGTACGTCGCCATCTTGAACTTTCAACAAAGCAAATTCTTTCCAATCATCCACTTTTACTCCCGCTTCTTCTAAAAATTCGCGCTGCATTGCTTGTAGTGGCGATTCTTTTCCATCAATACCGCCACCTACTCCATTGAGCTTCCCTGCCTGCCATGAGGGATGCGTTTTCTTAACCAGTGCAACTTCCTCATTGTTTCGGAACAAAAATCCACATACCCATCTCTTTCTTTGCGGCATGTAAAAAGTATATACCTAACCACATCTAACGGTTCATTGGCATCGCAAGATACAGAAAAGAGTCGTCCGCGGCGTCACGCATAAGTAGCGGCTTGCCGGCGCCATTGGAGTAAATCCGAACGCTCTCCCCTACTATTGCCTGCAGGCTGTCTCCTAAATATTTGCCATTGAAATTCATTGCAACAGCATCACCAGAGACTGTTGCTCGTACGGTAGAGGTTTGCTCCCCTACGTCGGGATTACGGGAAGAAAGAAGGAGTGTTTTTTTTGAAGGTTCGATTGAGAGAGAAACTTGAGAAAATTTATCTGCAAAAACGGTGAGCGACTTCAGCGCACTCGCCATATCTTCACGCAATATAACCGCTTCAGTTGTAAATGACTTTGGGAGTATTTGGCGGTAATTTGGGAAGGCGCCGTCAATAAGTCTGCTGGTGTAGTACGTACCGCCGATGTGGGTCGAGATTTGGTTTTCGTTGTAATACACCTCTACATCTCCCGAAGCAGATTCAAGAATCCGCATCAATTCAGCAGCATTCCGAGCTGGAAGCAAGAGTTGCGGAATAGTACTTCCAGCCCGCAGCGTAACGGCTTTTTCTGCAAGACGGAAGGAATCGGTCGCTGCGGCAATAAGCTTTCCTCCATCAGCAAAAAGTAGGACACTTTGAAGCTCTGGTTTTACTGTTGAAGTTGAAGCACAGTACACAACGCTTCGAACTGCCTTCATAAAATCTCCGGCTTTGACTGTAAAAGATGTTGAAGCAGCCACGCGAGGAAGAGTTGGAAAATCCTCGTGCGGTAAAGTTTTTATTGAAGCAGTAGCACGTTCGCTTTGGAGTTTTAATACTTCCCCTGCAAGTTCTCCAGAAATAGTTTTACCTTTCACGTTTCCCAAAAATCCAGCTAGAGTCGCTCCCGCAACCGCAACCACTCCTTCGCTACTAACTTTTGCGGGAACATTAATCTCAACACCACACTCAAGATTTGTTGCACGCAAAATAAGACCTCCACGCTCTGCCACAATAAGAATACTTGCCAGGACCGGCAGGTTTGCTCTGCGTTCTACAAAACGAACTGCAGTTGATACCGCTTTCCCCAAGTCTTCTACTGTGCATTCGAATTTCATAAAGAGTCTTATTAAAAATTACTATTACTATTAGTGCTGTGGATTAGTGGGATAACTTTGTATAGTGTTGCCTAGTAATGCGGATTCGGATTTTTTAATGGGTATATGTGCGGGATAGTACGCTCGAGCGGTGTTGATAAAAAGTTGTTTTAATAATTGTATGTTCATAACTCTTGTTTTATTCCACTCCTTATCCCCATCATTTCAACATGAGTCGGATTTGATGCACTTCACCGCTTAGGATGCTGTCGTTTTGAATATCATTGCGCACTTTTTCGCACGAGTGAATGACAGTTGTGTGATCTCTACCACCCATTTTTTCTCCGATTGTTGGAAATGAGATATGAAAATCTTCCCGAAGGATGTACATAATGACTTGTCGAGGGCGCACGACCTCCTTACGACGTGTTTTTTCGTAAATGCTCGCCTCGTCGATGCCGTAAAAGTTAGATATAAGCTTTACCACCTCTTGTACAGACACGGCCTTTTTAGGGCTTCCTGCGTCGCGTAGAAGCATTTTGACGTCAGGAAGGGTAAGCGGCTTGCCGCGCATCTCAAAATGGATAAGAAGTGTGTTTAATGCACCCTCAAGCTCACGCACGTTGCCTTCAATTGCAGTAGCAAGATAGTCGAGCACTTCGTCAGGAAGAATAAAATTGTGTGCAGCTGCTTTTGTGCGCACGATCGCCAATCGCGACTCGTGGTCGGGAGGAGTTACTGACACAATCATGCCGGCATTGAAGCGCGACTTAAGCCGATCCTCAAGATTTTGGATCATATTTGGATGCTGATCGCTCGAAAAAACGAGCTGTTTGTTGCTGTCGTGGAGATAATTGAACAAATGAAAGAATTCTTCTTTTATTTTTTCCATTTTCGCCAGGAACTGCACGTCATCCATGATAAGGAGGTCGTATTGCCGGTATTTTTCCTTAAACCACTGGGCCTTACCCGCTTGAATTGAGGCTACATAGTCCATGGCGAACTTTTCCGAGGTAAGGTATTGAACCTTCCTCTCAGGGGCGTTGACCCGAAAATGGTTCCCTATTGCCTGGATAAGGTGTGTTTTTCCCAAGCCAGTAGGTCCGTAAATAAGGAGCGGGTTATAGGCTATGCCAGGTTTACGGATAACCGCCTGTGCCGCGGCATGCGCCAACTCATTAAATGGCCCTACGATAAAGGAATTAAAAGTAAACCGCGGGTTTAAGTTTGTCTTTGCATGTACGGCTTCAAGTGGAAGTTCGGAGGGGGCCGAAGGAGCGTGCACTTCTTCGGAAGTTTTCTTAGGGCTTCGCGATATTACGTATTCGACGTTACGTATTGTTTCGGAAAGTCCGCGCAAAGATCGTAAAATATCCTTATGGAACTTGGTAGAAAGCCAGTCGCGTGAAAATTGTGAGGGCACTCCAAGGTAGGCAACTCCATCCTCAACCCGTATAACGTGTGTGTCTTTAAACCAAGTGTTGAAATTAGGACGTGAAATTGAAAGTTCAAGTTCTACGAGCGCATTTTCCCATAATTCTTTCGTCGTCGTCATGGCCTTTGGACTCAAAGTATACACAAAATATGAAAGCGAGGGAGCGGCACTTAAAATTGCGTTTTTGTGTACAAGTTGTGGAGAATCTGGGGATACGCTACTATTGCACTCATGTCACAAACGTATCAGCCAAAAAAACGCAAACGCGCCCGCAGCCATGGCTTTTTAAAGCGTACGGCTTCCCCGGGAGGGCGTAAAACGCTCGTACGGCGCCGACGAAAAGGTCGTGCCCGCATTGCACTGTAAGCTCTGCTTACACCAAAGGTAGAATGTTGCCAAAAAAAAATAGGCTAGGGGCGGCGGAGGTTCGCGAAGTGTTGAAAAAAGGCCGTCCTCTACGTGCTTCTAACCTCACAGTAAAATATATAGAGGGTCAAGGAGGTAAGGCGGCCGTAGTGGTAAGTAAAAAGATTGCTCGTACTGCCGTTAGGCGCAATGCGATCCGCCGCAGCATATATGGGGCACTTCCCCGCCCGTTCCCCTCAGGCGCGCACGTAGTATTTTTGGTCCAAAAAAGTATTCTTGATTACACTTCGGATATTAAAACAATATGTTCCAAACTATTTTCGTAGCTCCGCTCTATAACGCATTCGTTTTTCTCATCGGCATAATGCCAGGAGGCGATGTGGGCCTTGCTATTATTGCTCTCACTGTTGTTATCCGCCTCTTGTTTTACCCTGCATTTGCCGCCTCAATCCGGACGCAAATGGGCATGCAGGCTGCCCAGCCTCTTTTGGATGAGATAAATAAAAAATACAAAGACGACCCTACCGAAAAGACCAAGCAAACGATGGCGGTTTTCAAAGAGCGAGGGATACGTCCTTTTTCAAGCTTGCTAGCGCTTTTTATCCAAATCCCGGTTTTTATTGCACTCTACTTTGCCTTTTTCAGCGAAGGTCTACCTCGTATTAACCCTGACCTTCTGTATTCTTTCGTGCAGGTACCACCTGTCGTCAATACTATGTTTTTGGGAGTGCTCGACCTCCTCTCGCCCCATAACATTCTTCTTGTTGTAGTAGTCGGAGGGTTGCAGTACTTGGTGGCGTACTTCTCGATATTGCGGATGCCAAAATCTTCTCTTTCTCCGGAAAGGGCAGCTGCACATCATATGCAGCAGCGGCTAATGCTCTACTTTTTACCTGCATTCATGGCATTTTTTTCATACTACCTTCCGGCTGGAGTCGGGTTATATTTTGCCGCTACAAGTCTTATCTCGCTTGGACAGGAATGGGTTATCCGGAAGCAACTAGAACGAAAAGTACGATAAATACGACAACACAATTTGGGTTCTTTGTACTTGTGGTACGCGTAGCACCTGTTGTATCGTTGGATTTATGGACCCGCAACTCCTTAAACAGTTCGTCTCAGAGCTTCTCTCGCTTCTTGGTATCGAAACGGAATCGATTGATGTTTCAAGTGGCCACCGCACAGTGGTGCGTATCTCGTCTAAAGACTCAAAAGATCTTATAGGCCCGCAAGGCGAGCATTTGCGCTCACTTAATACCGTCGCCCGGCGTCTTGTTGAAACGCGTCACGGAGAAGAGGCAAGCAATTTTCTTATCGATGTTAACGACTATCATGAGGAAAAAATGGAAGGTGTGCGCGCGAACGCCAGGATGCTTGCTCAACGCGCGAGGCTCTTTAAACACGAAGTGGAGATGAGCCCGATGAGCCCATACGAACGTCTAGTAGTGCACGAGCTCTTTACCGACGATCCAGAGATTCAAACCGAATCACGCGGCGAAGGAAAGTTCAGGCATATAGTGCTGAAATATAAAGAAAAGTCTTCCTCATAGGAGCAGCGGAAATATTTTATTGCCCAAGGCGCACTCCCCACAGCGAGCGGTCACCTTTTTTGATGAACAAAAGGTAACGGCCATCAATTGACTGTGACATCTCAACAATATCGGACTCTACTCCCCCCTGATTTCCGCCGGGGGCTATAAGAATTGCGCTTTTACCGGTTATGGTATTGAACGCAACAATTGTATCAGCAACCGATGCCGCACCCTGATGCCATAGGTCAAGATAATTCGGGGGCACATATTGCGAAGGTGTTGCGCAATAGATAATAGCTGTTGAAATACTGCTCCAAGCGCATTTTTCTGGTATGGGGTCGGAAGAAAGCGGGATGTCATTGCCGCTTTCAATATCGTGTATGTATGATGACTGGTTAATCCCCACAGTCTGATACATAACGCGCGAGAAGGATTTATCGGCATTTATGCTTAATCCAGGAGCATATAGAAGCGGAGTTACCGCACCGCTTGAGACATTGACTGAAAATACGCTACCGGGCACATTTGCGGCAGATTTCATTTGTGCAAGGAGTAAATTTTGTGATGGCCAAGAAATAAGAATTTCAGACAACGGGAGCGAAAAAAGCTTTTTACTGCCCGCGCCGTCTATTTTTGCCGTATATCCGTCTACACCAGCAGAAGTTTTTAAAATATAAGCAACATTTTTTCCATCGGGCGAGACGGCCACATCAGCAATTCCATCGGGAAGGAACTGCAAGCGAGTAGCTCTGTTGAGACTTGATGTTGCAGTTGAGGTTGCCGGAAAGCCAAGATAGGCGGTTTTAACAACAGTTCCATCAAGATATTGCACAATACTTGAGCCGCCCCCTTCACCCCATAGAGCCCGCGTAACCCCTGGAATGGTTGTGTTTGAAACAGCCCGTGATACTGCACCTGCAGAATCAAGAACCAGGTCAGCTACATGACCATTGTCGGCCAATACAAAGCGCGCGAGCGTTGTTGTGGGGCGAAGAGTTTGTACAAAGGTTGCTCCAGCAACTGGTCCATCGGAAATTTTGAATATTCTTTTTGTTGATAATTGGGTCGTAGAAGTACCTGTAGTAGGGGTTGCAGAAGAATTTGTTGAAGTATCAGTAAAGCTCCTATCAGAGCCAGTACCAAAATTTCCAGGCTGGTCTGCTGTTTGAGTTTGTGTAGATGTGTGTAAGAAAAACCACGCACTAATTCCAACAAGGATTATTCCGACAACTATTCCTATGAAAGTAATGTTTTTAAGCATAAAAGAGTTCAAAAACCGAATGGCCAATAAGCCTTAACTAGGTTTACTGCGGCGGGATTAATACATGCCAGTGCTTGTGTAGTGTTATTGTCTTCGCCAACAAAAGATGCAGGCATCCTGTCTGTAACCCAAATTCTCGGAGTCCACCAAGAACCGTGGCACTCCTGCTCGTACTGCGCTCTTGCTGCGAGGACTTCCGGAGTATTTGCAAGGGACGTCTGGTATAAAAGAATTTTATTATACACACACCCGTCCGGGAGACCTGTCCATATTTTATTTGGACAACCATACGCTTTACCTACCAGGAGAAAATCCTCGTCGGAGGCAAATTCTTTCCATCTAAACCCTTCTCCGTTTGATGAGCCTGTCGGATTGGTAGGTACTGACGCGACATCAGTAAGAGTAAATTGAAAGTTAAGTAAATTGGGATTTATTGTATTGAGAATAAGCCAAGAGGTAATAAGTATTCCCAGTGCCCACATCGCCGCCCAAATACGCTCTTTTGCCTCGCTCCTTTTATTTGCCACTTCGGAGAACATTATAGTAATTCCGCCCAAAATAATGCTCACCGCCGCTATAATCCCTCCTATGGTAAAGAGGATCTTGAAAGTAAATACAAGAAGGTTTTGGAAGCTAACTTCATCGCTTGTTTTATATACATCACCCAGAGGCTCAAGGGGTTGGTACTGCCGTAAGTCGCCACCAGTTTGGGCATGGACGGGCATCGCGAAAGAGAATCCCAAGAGGGGCAGGCATATCAGTAGTAATAGTAATTTCTTTTTCATAGTCCAAAGATCGATGAAGCAGAAGTAGTTTCTCCGAATGCTATTTGCAGCGCAGCATTTGCTATTTGGGTAAATGTCTTAGCGTCGGTATTTTGAATAGCAAGTGTAAGCGTGGCCTGCCCGGCTCCGCTTCCGCTTTGACGCAAGGTAAGGCCTCCCCTACTTGCATCAGGACCCGATGTCTCCTTTCCATTTAGCTTCCATTGGTATGTAAGAGCATTATTTATACTTGTGTTTGAAAAAAAGTACGGCTGTGCTTGTAGAGTCACTTCGTTCGTTGCAAGCGACACACTGCTTGGAAGTGCACTATCGTAAAGCACTCCGCGTAAAGGGTCGCGGCTGTAGAAAAGAATGCTTGGACTAACCGCAGGTATTACAATTGTGCCACGGGCTACCTTTACATTGCCCAAATATACATCGACAATAATATTTTCATTTTTTTTCAGCTGGTCTCCCTGAAAAGTAAAAGTATTTCGTCCTAAGCCTGAATTTGCGGGAGCAGGATTTCCGTTTCGCGACCACTGGAATGAAAGATTGTTTGACGATACCGTCGCACCTCCTGCTACTATCGAAGGAAATGCAATTACCCTAAGGACCGAGCCGGCACTATAGAGTGCCTTGCCCCGATACATAGGAGGAACAGAAGTACTTGCTTCCCATACCAAATTGACGCTCGAAGGTATAAAACTAAAGTCGCGTGTAATAGTTCCCTTTTCACTTGAAACGATTGTGACGTGAATGCGTGTCTGGGCACCTAACCCTCCGGCCGTAAATGAAAATGTATGTTCACCCTTGCCGGTGAGTTCGGTCTTGCCGTCTTTTTGCCACGTTATCGTTGAATTTCCAAGAAAACTCCCTATCCCTTGCGCGTCTATGGTGACCTGCTGGCCCGGGGTAGGATTTTCCGGAGTAATAGTAAATTGTACGGGGTCGATTCCTTGCGCGTTTGCAAATTGTGCGCCCACAAACATAAGACACGCGATTGCAAGCGTTTTAAGCGGGCGGATGTCGCGCATAATGTTTTGTGTCCTGCGCGCGGCTCGCTCCTCAGCCAAATCCTCTGGAGCTCCTCTTATTTTAGATAAGAAGTCTTGTGGTTGCATTTGGCGCATAATCGTTTGTACTCGCGGAGGAGCCTGGCGTGCAATGTCCACCGTCCCCTCTTTTACTTGCATAACTGCGCCGGTTGCTTTACCAAAAGCTCCAGTAGGAGACATGAGCGAGGTCATGCTTAAGGCAGTGCTCATAAATGAACTCATTCCCTTTTTCGCGCTCTTTTTAATGACAGTCAAAATAACGAGAGCTGTCCAAAATGGAATATTGTTGACTCCCGGTAGCATTTCCCCTATCCCGCCCCAGAGATATTTCACAGAAGGTTTATACCCGGCGAGCGTCATGAACAAAAGAAGTATCGACCCAAATGTTGCACTCAGGCAAATATTAATAGCAAACCCAAGCGCAATTCCTAAGGGAATAGTATATGGCGCCGCCGCATCAAGCGGAGTTGCAACTACTGCCCCCAGAATACCTACTACGGCGCAGCCCACCTCTCCTGCAATCTCTTTGCCCGCAAAACACCCGAAAATTCCTCCGCCTGCCGTGCCAGGGAATGAAGCGACAATAGCAATGCCGGCCGAAATAAGCGCCTGCATAGCGTCAATCATGATCGCAAAGATAACAAGTGCCGTCGCTTTTATCATAGTTGGTTTTCCTGCCTGCGTTTGCGCAGTGCCAATACCTGGCTTGGGTCGGAAGTTATTATCTGATCTTCGGTATAAGAAGCAATGATTTTTATGGCGACATGCTTAAGGCCAGCAAAAAAGATTCCCTCCCCCACGTCAGATTCCAAGAGTAGATATTTTTCTTCGTCCGAAAGGTTGAATGTTTTTTGCAAACTATCGATCGTTGTCGGTGACTGTTTTAAAAGTATCTGGATCGACGAGTTGGTGAT
>JACMMG010000065.1 GCA_014379165.1 Candidatus Parcubacteria bacterium | reverse complement strand
TCGCACCCATATTATTCCCATTCTTCTTCGGGAATGATAAATTGCCGACGATTTTGAAAATGTTCACCATCCAAAGAAAGTGCTTTTCCGATAGTAGAGACTCCCGCGGGAGTCATAAGCGCATCAGGACGACCGAGCGCACGATATAACAGATGCGTAATATTGCCTTTTTTTACGGGCGAAGGATTGAACGTGCCGCGTGCCTCCCAATGTTTATCAGCAATTGGAGCAATAAGAGGGTTATGGGGAGCGCGACGGATAACGTACATATGGTTATAGTATATCGTATATACCTTAATGAACGGAAATATTTTCCAATGGCTCTAGGACAGCGTGCTCATCATGCGTAAGTCGGCGCAGGAAATCTCGCAAATTCGCTTTTGCAGCAGCAACATGTTTGTCGCCTCCTCCGTAATACACCAAAAGATCACCATTGAAGACTACCGCACCGGATGCATACATGATTCCAGCCTTCCAATCATTTTCATACCAAGCGTCCGGTGCCAAAACCGGCTTGGAGGAACGAAAGAGAACTTTTGTCGGATCATCAAGGTCAAGCAATAATGCTCCCACTTTATAGCGGTTCGGATCATCCTTATCCATCGCATGGTAGAGCAAGAGCCAGCCCTCAGAGGTCTTAATAGGGGGGGAGGCTGCACTGCGTGTTCTGTTGTGCCACGCAACGTAATGGTCAGGGAGGTGGTGTGGGTCAGGACTTTCATGTTGATAGGGAGCCTTCGACATATCGAGTTCATCCATATAGCTCACTCGTACACGCGAAGGATCGCCTGTATAAAGATTATGAAAAAGGGCGTATTTGCCACCAATCTTTTCCGGAAACAGCACCCAATTCTTATGGCGCTCGCCGGGGCGCGAAAGATAGCGGAAACGCCGCCAATCAAAACGCTGCTGCGAAAGATCTACTCCAGCAATGGAAGTAATTGCGACTCGCATCGAATGCCAACCATTGAACATATTAAAGGTTAGATATACGTGTCCGTCGATCATAACGGCTCGCGGATCTTCGCATCCGCCCCAGCCTCCTCCTGATGCGTACAAGACTGTGTCATAGCTCAGACGAGAGGGTGAGGTATAGGGGTGATGATTTCGCGCTTCTTCTATATTTTCGGCCGCGTATACTGGATTGGGTAAGCGCTCGAAGTGAATACCATCTAGGCTCTTTGCATAGCCAATACGTGAAATGCCGTCCCGCCCGAGCGCACGATAAAACAGATGCACAGCACCCTCATGTACCACAGCCGCAGGGTTAAATACTGCTTCAGACTCCCACCACTGATGCGGCAGCGGAGAAAAAAGAGGATTTGCAGGAAAGCGGAAAAAAGTAAGGGGCTTTCGGACGTCATAGATCCAGTAGAAGAAAAGCGCTATACATCCAAGGATAATTGCTATTAGCGCAGCTAATATGCCCAGACCGCCTACAGCGATTCCCGCCACTATTATTGCCGCCGAAAGTGCTTCTCCCATTTTCTAATACATATCTTCTTTAGTGCCGCCCATATTTATCTTCGATCCTTGTAACATCACTTTCGTCGAATTCTCCGAGGGAAATTTCTAAAATGACCAACGACTCGCTCCCTCCTTCGGCTCTGTGCAAGGTTCTAGGCGGCACAAGGAACTCCTGTCCCGCTTGTGCCTCTGAAATGTTCGTGCCGACGGTAATTTTTCCATTCCCGGAAATAATATGCCAAAATTCCTTGCGACCCTCGTGAGTCTGCAAACTGAACGCCTCGCCCGCTTTAATAGTTAAAATTTTAACTGTACTTTTTTCATTGAGCGTAAACCGCTCGAAATTTCCCCATGGCCGCTCCTCTTTTTCATAATTCGGAAGATTTTCCATCTTCCTAGTATACCGCTAATTAATTCTGCATTGTATGCTTTTGTCCCTTTGAAAAATCGAGCATCACTTCGCTTTGCCCACGACTCGGTTGACCTCCTTCGGTTTTCCCTTCTTGCATACCGGAAGGAAGCGTAACAGACACAGTCGTGCCTTTATGCAGAGCACTTTGAATATTGATGCGTCCATGATGTACGCGTACGATTTCGTTTACGATCGTGAGCCCCAGGCCGCTGCCAGTTTTTTTAATCTTTCGTACGCGTGAGGTGTCTGCCCGATAAAATGGCTCAAAAATATGAAAAAGATCTTCCTGCGAGATACCAATACCATTGTCTGCTACGGAAAGTACAATTAAGCCGTTATAATCGGGACGGACGGAAACAGTAACCACACCCTCGGCGCTTTTCGGAGTGTAGCTCAGAGCGTTTTTGATCAAATTATTGACGATCTGTTCAAGGGCGCTTGGATTGCCCCATACCGTGCGGCGCGCATCAGTTTTAACTATTATTTTAATATCGCGTTCTGTCGCGAAGGTCTGAAGGCGCTGTACGACGTCCTCCACAATGTCACCCAAGTCGACGTCTTTAAACTGCATACGCTCGGGTCGTGTGAGGGTGTTAAGAGAAAGCAAATTATTGATAATTTGCGAAATGCGGTCAAGTTCGATCAAGATTTCTCCAAACGTCTTGCGCATGGGGTAGGCAAGATTATTGTCCAAGAGCGCCACTTCGCTTGAAGTCTTAATAGTCGAAAGGGGAGTGCGCAGTTCATGTGCAACATTGCTAATGAAAATTTTTTGATAGCGCAGTGTTTCGCGTGCCGGACGCAAAGTAAAACGTGCTAAAAGAATACCAAACAAGAGAGACAAGACCAGTACACTTCCAAATGCGAGAATAACTGCGCGATCTTGAATAGCGCTTATCGAGCGAGCAAGTTCTTTGGGATCTGCGGTAGAGGCGTTGGTAACAATTTCCTGAATATTACTCACTACCGCTGCCAGGATGCGGTCATTGGTGTATTGGAGAGTCCACCAGAAGGTAACGATGCAGATACATACCAGAA
The DNA here is from genome assembly GCA_014379165.1 of Candidatus Parcubacteria bacterium. Classification (GTDB taxonomy): domain Bacteria; phylum Patescibacteriota; class Minisyncoccia; order Phycocordibacterales; family SBAW01; genus GWA1-54-10. The sequence goes on along the minus strand of JACMMG010000065.1, from coordinate 10,794 downwards.
CTGCTTGGAGTACTACTACATGGACGGTTGTACGGAAGAAAAGATCACTCGTGTATTTCTCCCGCGAGGCGGTAACCCACCCCACGAACAGTCTCAAATAGCGCTCCATCATTGTCATCATTATTTAATTTTTTACGAAGATTTTTCATGTGGACGTCCAGTACGTTCGACCATGAAAGCGAATTGAAGTCCCACACATGATCGAATAGTTTTTCGCGCGGCAACACTTCACCCGGTTGGCGCATGAAGCACTCCAGAAGCGAAAATTCTTTGAGCGTCAGCGGTACCTCAACTCCGTTTTTTCGCACTACGCGCGTGGCGGCATCCATTTCAAGCGGTCCTACCTTCAGTACCCCAGGATGCACATTGGCAGGGCGACGTAAGACTGAGTTAATGCGGGCAAGCAGCTCCTCAAAAGAGAACGGTTTTACAATGTAATCATCGGCACCTTTATTAAGCAAGTCGACTTTGTGTTCCGTCTCGTTGCGTGCAGTGAGTATAACAATGGGTGTTGTGACATTTTCTTTTCGAACTGCTTCCGTAATCGTAGCACCGTCTATACCCGGGAGCATGAGGTCAAGAATAATAAGATCGTATTCGTTTCGGTACAGCAAGATACGGGTTTTGGCTTTTTCTGAGTCGGCTAGCCAATCTACTGCAAAACCTTTTATTTCAAGACCTTTTTTAAGGGCCCGCGCGAGCTTTTCTTCGTCTTCTACTATAAGGATGTGCATATAACGATTATAGGTTAGGTATGCTGATAGTTTCCTGAACACGAACCAAATATCCTCTAGTCATAAGTGTGACAAAGCTGTCTGAACACTTCATGAAGACGCTTAAAAAGCCTTATTCTTACGTAAGAGGAGCTAGTTTACCTCCCAATATTTTAAGGAATTCCTCCCTCCGGTCCTCAAAACAGCCTCGCTCGTAATAGTGGTAGATAGGGTGACATTCCGGAGTGTATTCGTAATGAGCGCGGATTTCTCCATCTTTAAAAATCCGGATATGATATTGGTATTTAAAGTCTGGCAAGTAGCGCAAACTTGCTACCTCGCCTTCGTCTTCCCAGGCAACAAAATGATTATAAAATCCCTTCTGCACCAGATGCTCAACCACGCTTTCTATGGATTCTCCTGGAGCAATGGTGCCAAGAAGATATTGCTGGCGGGCTCCCCAACGCTCAATTTTCCGCGACATTGAGACGATTCCTACTTTCAGCGACACCTCTCGCACCAGAGGGTGAAAGGGTGTATAGAGGCGCCAAAAGACGTATTTCGTGCGGTCGATAAAAGAAGCGGGATATATCATTCGCGAAGCGGGAAGGGTTTTATTCCACTCGGTCATATATACTAGTATAAAACAATACCATGCCCCTTGACCATATCAGCACTCTTATTCTTGAATATCGCTACTGGATTCTGATTCCGCTTTCATTTGTCGAGGGACCTATTATTGCATTTATCGCCGGAACCCTAGCTTCGCTCGGATATTTCAATATCTATGCACTGGCAGTATTTTTTCTTGTACGGGACGTGATTGTCGATCTTGGAATGTATGCGGTGGGCTATTGGGGCGGCAAGAGACCCTTTGTACAGCGTTGGCTTACGCGCTGGGGAATAACGGAGAAGGAAATGGGGGAGATCAAACATTTATGGAATAAAAACGCGTGGAAGACAATGTTCTTCAGCAAACTCTCCTATGGAGTTGCCGCTGCGTTCATTATGATAGCCGGCACGGTCCAGATGCCCCTTAAAAAATTTCTCAGCTACGGATTTCTGATCGCTATTTTGCACTACGGCACGCTTTTGGTCTTAGGTTATTATTTTGGCAACAGTTTCGGTTCGGTCTCCGGCATTCTTGAAAATATCCAATATGTAATAGGTGGAGGCACACTTATTCTCAGCGTCTATTTCATAGGTAAGTTCTACATCAATAAAAAAATGCGTGAGGCTGAGCGAGCTGTAGAGAAAGAAGAAGCACAGGAAAAATAATATGCGCATCGCGATTTGCACCGACCAGTACCTACCGATGATCTCAGGTCTTGTTGATTCAGTAGATATTTTGGCGCGTCAGCTGCAAAAGAACGGCCATGAGGTGCGGGTGTATGCTCCAAGCCTTCCTGGCTCTATTGCCGATGCAAAAGTGTTTCGATTTCCCGCCTTTGCCCTGCCGGGCTCAGGAGGGAGCATGATTGTGAGTCTGCCGTTTGGCGCCCTTCGTGATATGCGGAACTTTAAGCCGGATATTATCCATACACACCTCTTCGGCATCGCGGGGCTTTTTGCGTGGTACACGGCACGTCGCCTCAACGTGCCGCTAATCGGGACCGACCACACATTCCCTGCAGATTATTTGCATTATATGAAGCTTAATTTTCCTCCCTTCCCGTATCTTGTACGTCGTTTCTCTGCTTGGTATTACAACCGGTGCGCATTCGTGACGGTCCCGAGTGAGAAACTGCGCAAAGAACTGATTGACCATGGTTTTCACAGAGCTTCGGTCATCATTTCAAACCACGTGCCTGCTGATGTATTTCGCCCGCTGTTTAAAGAGCAGTGCAAAGAGTATCTTGGAATTTCCGGCAAGACCGTGCTTATTTTTGGCCGCATTGCGCGTGAAAAAAATCTCGAAGTAGCACTTGAAGTTTTTGAGGAAGTCATTAAGCGTACGCAAGCAACGCTTGTGTTCGTAGGCGACGGCCCACACCGCACTGCTTTAGAAAATAAAATAAAAGAAATGGGGCTCGAATCGTATGTACGATTCCTTGGTGTGTTGCGCGGCGAAAAACTTGTAGAGGCTATAAATTGCGGCGACGTGTTTCTTATGACCAGCCTCTCAGAAAATCAGCCCATGTCGATGCTTCAGGCAATGGCGTGCGGCCTACCAGTTGTAGTTGCTAATGCTGGCGGCCCACCGGAATATGTTGAAGAAGGCAAGAGTGGTTACATAGTTGAACCCAATAACACAACTGCATTCGCCGGCCGCGTACTTGAAATTTTACAGAATGATGAGCATGCACAAGCGCTCGGAGAGGGCGGCCGCGTGCTGTCGCTCCAATTTTCTCCAGAAAGCATCACAGCTGAATTTCAGGAGGTTTATACCAAGGTCCTGCAAAACCATGTCCGCTAAATTTGCTTTTTAGTTTAACGTGTGATATAATAGAGAGTATACGGACCTTGAGTTCGTGAGTTGAAACTAGATAGAGGAGGGAGCTATGCTGCTCCGACTTTTAATCTCACTCGGTCTCACCGGCTTCTTGATGGGGCTGGTTGTGTTGCAGATGTGGACGGCATCGCGTGACAAGTTTCTCACGGTGGAGAATCTCTTTCACATGGGGCACGGCGGTCTGTCGTTGGATCGGCACTACGCGATCTCGATCGACTTCTGCATCCTCGCACCCTTCATCGGCCTCGTCGTCTTTGCGTGTGCAAAGGAATGGGGTAGGGACGAAATGCTTACCATGGCGGCAATTTCTATCTTCGTGACCTGCATTTTCGTCTGGATGTGGAGCGGGGGCAATGAAGCCCACGCCCATGACCGCCACACTACCGCCGCCGGGATGCTTCACGGCGTCTATATGGCGATCGTGTTGTGGACAATCCTCATGGTCTTCGTCTTCACCCCCAAGCCAGATCCGATGCTTCTTCTGGTGATGTGCGTCGTGGTCACGGCGTTCCTCTTCGTTGGCACCCACAAATACCTCGGGCTCATCAACATGTGGGGTGACGCAAGGACCTACGATGGTCAACCCCTGAAGGATGGAGGTGGCTGGGCAGTCATCATCGGCGCCACCCTTCTCATGGGGGTGAGGGCATATTTTCTCATCCCCTCGAGCTTTTGGCAGGGGCTCAAGTAAGTTCCCCGCGCTTCATTTTCTACCGGCCGCACAGGTACACTCCTGGCGGCCGGCTTTTCTTTTAATCAATAATTTTGTACATCGGATTAATAAGGAGGAAATAAATATTAGCAATGGCAAAAATAATCGCTAATGCCCACGCACTTTCCGTGCTGTATCCGGCAAGCGAACCAACCACAACCGCAACTGCCATGAGGGTGCCCAAAAGGTCGATGATAATTTTTTTCTTAAGGAGTTTTAGGTGTGGAATTTTGCCCAGCAAAAGTGCGTATTTAAGGGGTGCAATAATAAATAAAAAAAGAACACCGAGGAAAAATAGGTCCAGGACCGCAAACGCGCACGCAAGGAATATATAAATGCCAAAAAGTATTGCATCTATGAACTGCTGCACTTTGTCGTCGGGGGGAGTAATCGCAGAAAACAGCCGGATAGAAAAGTAACTGTTAATCGTAAGCACAATGTAAAAAACAACCAGAGGAAGAATTGCCGGCCAGTACGCTTGCGCCCCATACGCTCCTGCCGCCCCTGCGATAGAAAAAACTGCGCTAACCAGCAACGCTTTTGTCGGGGGAGTTACCTGAAATATCGGGTTCATGGGAGGTCGGGGGAAGTCTAATATCTTTATGTGTTTTCGTAAACGGCCGGTTAAAGAGGACCGGCCAAAGGAAATTGAGGGTATAAATAATATTAGTTTTGGGAATTCCTTCTTTTTTAAATCGTCGGGCAGAGGTATAGATATAAAAATCCATGCGGAATATCGTTTTGCCAACCGTGCTTAAACGGCGTGCTAGGTCAGTGTCTTCGCCATAAAAGCTTATTGAACGGTCAAAGCCGCCAATTTTTTCAAGCGCATCCCGGCGCACGACAAAGTGTCCTCCGAAGAGCATGTATCCGACAATTCGATACATAAGCGGGGCCGAAACCCACCAGGAAAGCCCCAAAAGAGGCTGCTGCCACGCCTTAGCGTCCCAATAGCGCGCAGGACCGGAAAGAGAAACGACCTGTGAAGAACTTTCGAATATCTTTTTAGCAAGTGGCAGCCAACGCGGGTGTAGACGGGCATCGGCATCTATATACGCCAAGAAGTCGCCGCTTGCAGTGAGGCGTCCGCATTCTCGCGCGCTCGGCAAACCTTTTTTTGGCTCATGCACAACGCGCACCTGGGGATATGAGCTGGCGATTTCCGCAGTCTTGTCGGTGCTTGCGTTGTTAACAACAATAATTTCAAAAAATTCATTAGGGGCGTGCTTAAAGACAGAGTCCAGGCATCCGCCAATGTAATTTTCCTCGTTGTAGGCGGGGATGATAAGGCTGATGCGCATTATGAAAAAATCAGAAAGAAGAATAAAAGACTCAGTGCGATGCGGTAGATTCCGAATGGCACGAATGTGTGCGTGCGGATAAATGATAGCAGGAATTTAATAGAAAGGATGGCGACGATAAAGGACGTACTAAATCCAATCGCCAAAACGCCAAATTGATCCCTGGAAAACGTCGAGGCATTCTGTACAAGATCAAGCCCTGTTGCGGCCAGCATGGTCGGTACAGCAAGCAAAAATGAAAATTCGACTATCGTAGCGCGCCGAATGCCGAGCAAAAGTCCGCCGAGGATTGTTGCGGCCGAGCGCGACACCCCCGGAATAATAGCGACTGCCTGAGCCAAGCCTACCAAGGCCGCTTGCGAGTACGTCATATGTGATACGGTTGCAGTTGCGGAATCTTTTTCCTTATGTAAAAACTCAAAAATAATGAGCGCCGCACCACCAAGCCCTAACGCCCATAACACCACGGCTTCATTGCCGATAAGATATGTTTTTACGACCTTATACAATGCCAGGCCAATAACGGCAGTCGGAAGAAAAGCGACAAAGATTTTTTTAAGTATTTCGAAATCGAGAAACGAACGCCAATACAAAAATATAACTGAACAAATGGCACCCAACTGGATAATTATTTCAAAGCTCTTTTGAAAGTTGCTCTGCTCAATATTTAGGAGCGAGGAGGCAAGGATAAGATGCCCGGTCGAGGAAATGGGGAAAAACTCCGTTATACCCTCGACCACCCCCAAAATGAGGCTATCCATCGGCGTCATGTACCGAAAGTATACACCGCCATCGAGGCTTCTCTATGAGCTAGATTACGCAGCCTGGAGGATGTCGTTCAGTGAGTTGCGGGGGAAAGACACTTCAAGCACGCGTTGAGCTACGTCAGGATGCCGTTTGGTTGCATGGTTCAGCAACTTTATTTTGTTCATGAGTTGGCTGTCGGAACGTCCAAGCTCATGATACCCGCACACAGAACAGGTAAGGAGTATTTGCATACTAGAAAAATATTAAAAAATTTAAACGCTCGACCACCAAAAGTATGGCGCATATCGGCTGAGGTTAAAATGAAGAACTGTATTACACGCTTTGCACTAAAATAGTCTCGAGATCAACGATACTGATCGGTTTGGTCAGATGGTGGTTGAAACCAGCGTCCCGAGCGCGCTCTTTGTCTTCGTCTTGTCCGTAGCCCGTGAGGGCCACAAGAGTGCCTCCAAATCCGCCCTGGCCGCGCATATACTTGGCTACTGAGTAGCCGTCCATATCTGGTAACCCGATATCGAGTACTACCGCATCAGGTTTAAATACATCTAATTTGTCTCCTGCTTCTTTGCCCGTGTAGGCATACGCGACAGTGTATCCTTTGTGTTGCAGCAAGGCACCGATACCTTGGGCTGCGGCAGCGTTGTCATCAACCACTAATATGCGCATATCGCTCGGCGCTGAAAGAGGAGAGAGCACGTGGCCTTTTTTTTCTGGTAACGGAACGCTTGAAAACGCAGGAAGAAGTGGCAAACGCACCATAAACTCGCTTCCTTTGTTTCGGCCTTCGCTATATGCCTCAACCGTGCCATCGTGCATCTCTACAAGTTTTTGCGTAAGGGAAAGGCCGATCCCCAAACCGCCTTCCGAAGTTCTGCTTTCATTATCAAGCTGAGTGAAGGGTTCAAAAATGCGCTTGAGCATTTGCGGATCCATCCCGATACCATTGTCCGACACCCGTATTACCCCTTCTTCTCCTTCGCGTTTTGCCGACAGGTATATACGCCCCCCTTCGTTAGTAAATTTTGAAGCGTTGCTCAAGAGATTATTGACTACTTGTTCAATGCGTACGGGATCTGCCTCCAGAACAACCGGCTCGCGATCGATATCAAGGATTAATGTCTGGCCCCGGGTTTTTATATGTTTTTCTATCGATTGGACGGAGCGCTCGATAATGGATCGCAAATCGACAGATTCCTTTCGCAAAATTAATTTTGATTTCGAGATACGCGACACATCAAGCAAGTCGTCGAGCAGGCGCTGGATGGTCTTTAAATGATTTTCCATAAGGTCGAGTGCTGGCAGGTCCCGGGCGCTTGCAGGCAGGTTGAGCCGCAGCAGTTCAAGCGAAGAGACAATAGGTGCAAGCGGATTGCGCAGTTCATGCGCCAAAATAGCTACAAAGTCGCTCTTCGCCCGGTCTTGGAGGCTTAGTTGATTGAGCGCATTCTCCAGTTTGTTGATGTAGGACGTAAGCTCGCCTATCGCTACGCGCCGCTCTTCCTGCAGTGCTGTAATGATGTAAAAGATGATAGCGATAATAATGAGGAATATCTCAAGCTGGAAGAGCCGGGCTCCCAGTTCTGCGGCTGCAGGTGCGTGCGGACCGTAAAAAGTGGCGGCAAAAAACATGACACTTATCAAAAAGAGAGCAAGGATGGTAAAGCGGGGGCCCAACCGTATTGCAATCCAAAACAACGGTGCCAGAAGCACATACACGAGGCTTACGCCTCCCAGTGAGGTAAAAGTTGTAAAGGAAAGAACCCACAAGATGAGGATAAGGACCCCGAATATTCCTGCTACCTCAAGACCTTCTTTATAGGTATGTGCAAGGCGGGGTCGAACGCTCCACGCAATAAAAAGACTTCCTACAACTAGTAAGCTTAATATGCATCCCGTCCACCACGACCCCCATGACAACATGGCAGCAGGGGAATTTCCCGACAAGGAATTGAGATACCGGGCAAGAAAACCTATTGTCGGAACAATTGCGGAAATGATGAGCGAAACGCCCATAAGAGTAAACATGTCGCGCAGGCGGCTGAACTTCGCATCAAAGTCTAATTTTTGCAGAATAAACACTCCCGCAAGTGCCTGCAGGCTGTGCGCAAGCGGAAGTAAAAAAAGCGTAATGAGTGTCCCCCCGAACATAAATGTGCTCACTACTGTTCCTAAAAATATTGCGGGCCACAATACCATGCCTCCGAGCATAAGGCCGGCGAGTGCTAGGCCTGGGACGGGCGATATAACTGCAGGGGCAGTAAAAAAGTGTGCTCCTAGCTGACCGCCCCCCAGAACCCCCAAAAAAAGCAATATCCAAATGACACGTTGGCGCCCGCTGAGATACCGGGGGTGGAGCGCCTGAAGTATGTCCATGCTCTCATTGTGGGAGGCGGGCGGCTACGCGTCAACGTGGATTGTATACACGCGCGTTCACACAGTATTCAGAATTGAGGTACTATGTGCATATGGGAAAGGCTTCAGTATTTTTATTATATTTTATTGTATGAAATCATATACATCGTTTGCAAAAATATTCGCGTTGGGGGCAGTAGTCTTTATAGTACCGGGTGTGCTTTTCGCTGCGGACTTTCGAAGTGGAGAGCAAGTTACCATAGGCACCACAGAAACGGTTGTAGGCGATCTCTATCTTGCAGGCGGTACGCTTAGCAGCGCGGGCTCAGTTGAAGGTGACGTATATGCAGGCGGCGGGACCGTTATTGTAAGCGGAGCAGTCAAGCAAGATGTGGTCATTGGCGGCGGAACGATTTCGGTATTGGCCGACGTTGGCGATGATGTGCGCATTGGCGGCGGCACCATAGCAGTGCAGGGAAGCGTTGCGGGCGATGTCGTTATCGGTGGTGGAGATATTACGGTGTCGAGCGCTCGGATAGGAGGCGATGTCTTAATTGGTGGTGGCTCTATCCACCTAGAGAGTGCTGTTGAAGGTAATATTAAAATCGCGGGTGGGGATGTGTATATCAATGGTCCTGTGAAGGGCGATGTAAATATTCAAGCTAATACGGTAACGCTCGGAAGCAAAGCTGTCATAGCGGGCAACCTCAAATATCGTGCTTCGAGCGAAGCCACAATGGAAGAAGGTGCAACCGTTCTTGGTACCACTACCTATGAGCCCGCGCCCCAGAAAAACAACGGCGCATTTTTCTCGGCGCTTATTTCAGCCGCGGCGCTTCTAAAACTATTCATGCTCATTGTAGGAGCACTTTTCTTTGGCCTTCTACTTCGCCGCTTCACTTCCACGGTAGTAGTAACTGCGTACACACGTCCGCTTATTGAAATAGGCCGAGGCTTTGTGTTCCTTGTTGTGGCTCCAATCGTATCTATTCTTCTTCTTGTTACGCTTGTTGGTATACCACTTGGAGTATTGGGTCTTTTCTCTTACATTGCGATCCTTATCGTAGGGTGCTGCATTGCACCTATCGTTCTTGGAAGCTGGCTGTACCGTTGGTATACAAAAGGAGAGCTTGAGGTACATTGGAAATCGATTCTTTTGGGCGTCGTTACTTACTTTATTATAGGCATCGTGCCGATTGTGGGGGGCTTGGTACAGTTTGCACTCATGCTTTTGACCCTCGGTGCGATCGTCAATATTAAATGGACAGCACTAAAAGAATGGAGATAGCAGTAGTATAAACATACGCATAAACAAAAATGCCCCGAACAATCGGGGCATTTTTGTTTTTAAGATGCTCGAGACTTATGCGCGGGAGACGTTTGTTGCGCTCGGGCCTTTTGGGCCGTCAGTTACATCAAACGTTACCGTGTCACCCACCTGAAGCTCGTCAAATGTGACGCCTTTGAGCTCCTTTGAGTGAAAGAACAGATCCTTTACTTCGCCTTCGCGTGCAATGAATCCGAACCCTCGGTCGGTCTTAGTTTTTATTGTTCCTGTCATGCTTTTGTTGTTTGTGTCTCTAAAACTCGACCTCATTTTCCCAGCCCGTTGCTGAGTGTTTAATAATACACCTTAAAGTGTGTCAAGTCAAGGATGCGATGGGGATACGTGTTGATAGGTAAGGGGGGTGAATAAAGAAGGTAAAAAAAGAGCGGCGGACATGATGTCCCGCCGCCCCTGCTGCTATGTGTCGTCGAAGCCTTTAGTGCGGTTGAAGCACGCCCGCTCGTTGTAGGTCTGCCATGAATCCCCGCGGAGCTATCCCGTCCGCCTTACGGTCGATCCCTTCCAGAGCGGCGTTGAGCGATGCCCATACCGCCTTACAGCACGCATCTGAACTGCCTTCCAGCTCGTTCATCTTGGCAACAAGTGCGCCATGGATGCCTGGCCGGTACTTATCGTCGATGGGCACGATGATGCACGCCATAGAGATAAACGCCGCTGGCTGCAAACTCCCGACGTTCCCTCCGAGCATTCCGATGGTTGTGACGAAATCGGAACCGGCCTCTTCTTCACGGGCGTTCGCCCGGTCTGCTTTTTTGTTCAAGATCTTCTTCCTTTTTGCTTGACTGTTTCCTCCGCTGTAGCCTCCTCGACTAAAACGGTACCCACAATATACCGTATTTAAGGGTGTACGTCAAATAAAGCGAGTGAAGGGTTAATCAAAAATATTCGCCAAGTATTCGTCAATTTTACGCTGTTCAAGATCATAAAAATGCTCTTGATCGTTGTGAAGATCTTTTGCAAGCTTCTTTCCTACGTAGCGCCAGTGCCACGGCTCATATATATAGTATGCGTTGCCTTGAGGGTAGGAGAGCACAAAGCCATATTTGTAGGCATTTTTATTAAGCCAAGCATATGCATTTGTAGTGTCAATGTTGGTATTTAAAGCACCTCCCATGCCCGTGGTAATAAAATCGAGTGTTGTACCAAGC
>JACMMG010000064.1 GCA_014379165.1 Candidatus Parcubacteria bacterium | reverse complement strand
GCCTGAAGAAGAGATCGTTCCTTCCTTTGCTTCGTCTTCCCCTCCCGTTGTAACCATAGAAGGAAAGCCCGTACGGCTTATAATTCCTGGCATTATGGTTGATGCAAGTGTGCAAGATGTCGGGATCGCTCTGAGCGGCCATATGGCGGTGCCAACCAATTATAGTGACGTAGGGTGGTATCGCTATGGCGCTGTGCCCGGTGAATTAGGGAGTGCTGTTATCGACGGCCATGTTAATAACGGCTTTGGCCTCGAAGCTGTATTTGCTGATTTAAAAGAATTAAAAAAGGGAGACGATATATATGTAGAAGACGCAAAAGGTTCTCGAGTTTATTTTATTGTCGAAGAAGTTTTGACCTACGACAAGAACGAAGTGCCAACCGATAGACTTTTTCATCGTCAAGATGCTGCGTACCTTAATCTTATAACGTGTAGTGGCACATTTAATGCGCAAGAAGACTCGTACGACAGCCGCACCGTCGTATGGGCTACCCTGGCAAGCTAGCAGGGACAATAATTTTCAGTTATATTGTGGCTCTGCCTGCGCGGTTAGGGCCGACGCGTAGGTCGGCCTCCCGACTGAAACGTCGGGACTCAGCAAAAAACAAGCGCGGTTAGCTCAGTTGGTAGAGCATCCCCTTGACGTGGGGAGGGCCGGGGGTTCAAGTCCCTCACCGCGCACACAAGACATGAGAACTGCCCTGCGGCAGTTTGAATGCTTGTGTGCGAGACGGAGCGTTGTTTTGCAATTGCAAAACCGCGAGTCAGGGTCGCGAGCGAATTTTCTGACGAGAAAATTCGACTTGTGACCACAAGAATCATTTATGAAAGACATCGTTATTCTCTATCACGGCAATTGCCCAGACGGTTTTGCCGCCGCATTTGCCGCATGGAAAAAATTTAAAAATGAAGCGACCTATATTCCCGTCTTTCACGGCGAACCGATGCCAGGAGAGTTAGACGGAAAAGAGATTTACATGGTCGATTTCAGCTATCCTCAAGAACAGCTACTTGACCTTGAGAAACGCGCTAAAAGATTTGTCGTCTTGGACCATCATAGCGGTGCGCGCGAGGCGGTAGAAAAAGTAAAAGAACACGTGTTCGACAACGACCGTTCTGGTGCTGGAATTTCATGGGGATATTTTCACCCTGACGCGCCACTTCCAAGGCTCTTGGCATATATCCAAGATAATGATCTCTGGAGAAAATCTTTACCCAATGGAAAAGAGGTTGCCGCATTTCTAGGCACGGTTAAATTTGATTTCGACACTTTCGACAAACTCCTTTCACAGTTCGAAAATGAAAAAGAATTTGCCGTCATATGCGGAAAAGGACGGTCGTATCGAGAATACTTTGAATTTGTCGTTGAAGATCTTATAGAAAAAGCCGAAGAAGTACAATTTGATGAATATACAATTTACGCAGTAAATGCCCCAAGACTTTTCCGCTCAGAGCTTGGCAACAGACTTGCGACACTCCACCCACCTTTCTCGATCATCTGGTATCAAAACCACGGGATGTGGCATTTTTCTATGCGAGGGGATGGGAGCGTTGACCTTTCAGAGGTTGCCAAGCGCTACGGCGGCAATGGACATCATAATGCGGCAAGCTTCCGCTTGCCTTTGAGCAAGCCGTTTCCTTTTACGCCCACTCACTCATCTTGAAGGTAGCCGCCGGATTGATGCGACCAAAAGTCTGCATAAACACCTCCCTTCTTAAGAAGCTCATCATGCGAACCGTCTTCAATTATTTGCCCTTCTTCAAGTACGATAATTCTGTCCATTTCCCGCAGGGTTGAGAGCCGGTGCGCTATCGCAATAACGGTTTTGTTTTCCATAAGCACATGCAAGGCCTCTTGGATCGCAGACTCGCTTTCGCTGTCGAGCGATGAAGTCGCCTCATCAAGCAGAAGTACTTTAGAGTTTTTAAGAAGTGCACGCGCTAGCGTAATGCGCTGGCGCTCACCACCCGAAAGCTTAACGCCTCGTTCCCCAACTAATGTATCGTAGCCGTGAGGAAGATGTTTAATAAATTCATGCGCTTGGGCAAGCTCTGCCGCACGACGTATCTCTGCATCACTTGCATCTAATTTTCCATACGTAATATTTTCCCTAATAGTGCGATGAAAAAGGAGTGGCTCTTGGGGAACAACCGATATCGCCTCGCGGAGACTCTCTTGGGAAACCGATGCTATATTTTGTCCGTCGATAGTAACCTCTCCACTCTGGAGATCATAGTGGCGCATAAGTAATTTAACCAGGGTAGATTTGCCAGCGCCGCTTTTTCCAACAAGGCCAACTTTCTGTCCCGCAGGAATAAAAAGAGAGAGAGAATCTAATACCGCTTTATTACCTTCGCCATATATAAAAGACACGTCCTTGAAATCGATTGTTCCTTCCTCTAGCGCGAGAGATTTAGCACCTTTGATATCTTCAATATCGTACGGGTCCAATATGTCTTCCAAGCCTTCACGTACTTCTCCGTAATGTTCAGCAAAATCGTTAATGTCTCGACCTAGTTCTTCCATGCGATACCCCAGACCTCCTACCAGAGTCAAAATGAGGACAATATCGCCAGGGGTAATACTGCCTATGCTCCACGCATGCACGGCAGTTAATACGATTCCGCCCACGAATATAACTTGTAAAACGTTGCTTGCTACACGAGCCAGCTCTCCCCACGTCCAATTACGTATTCCCGCTTGATAGCGAGTAAAAATAGTTTCTTTCATTCCTTTAAGTTCAAACGCTCGACGAGCGAAGTCGTGCATAGCACTGACATTGGTTAAGAGGTCAATTACCTGAGCTCGGACACGTGTATCTTCACGCTGAGCAGTGGCGCTCATGGGTACGCGCTTGCGCGCCATAAAAAAATTGAGTGGTCCGCCAATTGCTAGCCAACTCAAAAATAGCCAGCCGATTAGTGTATTGGCATTAAAAGCAAGAAGGACTGTAGTAATAAGCGTAACAAATACGATCAGGTACGACCATAAATATTTTTCAATCAGTGTTTTGAGCGCAGCAGCAGTATTTCCCACCTTTCCTCCTATGGCCCCTGCAAAACGCTTTTGAAAGTAATCGCTGCTATGTTTTGTAACATACGCAGTTAATGCATAGGTGGCGCTCGCACGAATACCCACTGCCCAACGCATACCCATAAACCCACTAAACCTCCATAAAAAAAGAGGTAGTAATAAGAAAAAGATAAGATATATAGAAACCCACCACCATGCATGAGAGATCCCGGCTTCTGGACCCAGAGCGATAGAATCAACGATCTTCTTAAAAATATAAGAGCTAAAGGTCTCAATAAAAGACGCAGTTGCAGAAGCAAATGTGGCCCATACCGCAAACATAAGGTATGGCCTTGAAGTTGCCAGGAGAAAACGCATAGGCGTTTTGGCCCGCTGTATATCACTCACCCACATAGACATCGGGCTATTATACCGCTATAAATCTACTCATGAGAGTACTGGCAATAGAAACTTCCTGCGACGAAACAGGCATTGCCTTAGTTGAGGGACTTAAAACCGAACACGGTTTTACGTTTACCCTGTTGGGTGCAGCCGCATTAAATTCTCAAGCGTCGCTGCATGCAGCATATGGCGGCGTCTATCCTAATCTTGCCAAACGAGAGCACGAAAAAAATCTGCCTATCATTTTGAAACAAGCCTTAGATCAGGCAAACAATCCCGATGTAGATGCTATAGCAGTGACGCAAGGCCCTGGGCTCGAACCTGCACTTTGGGCAGGTATCGAATTTGCTAAACGCCTTGCCCAAGAGCGAAACCTTCCACTTTTGCCTACAAACCATATGGAAGGGCACTTTATTTCTTCCCTCGCCCAATTAGATCATTCTCACAAACTTGAGAATGTGAGAATGTTTAAATTACAGGATGTACAGTTTCCTATATTGGGGCTTCTTATATCCGGCGGCCATACAGAGTTTGTGTTGAGCCGGCAGTGGTTTGCGTACGAAATTATTGGCGAAACGCTTGATGATGCTGTAGGTGAAGCGTTTGATAAAGTTGCGCGCATGCTCGGTCTCCCCTATCCTGGCGGCCCCGAAATTTCTAAACTTGCACAATTTGCGCGCACTAAAGATCTTCGCTCGAAGATTTCACTTCCACGCCCGATGCTGCAACAAAAAAATTGTGACCTGTCCTTCTCGGGCCTTAAAACAGCAGCACTCTACGCGTTGCGCGACGCGGGCGGGATACAAAAATTTACGAGTGACGAAATTGCGGCTTTTGCACGAGAGTTTGAAGACACAATTGGCGACGTACTCGTTGAAAAAACTCGTCGCGCTTTAGAAGAAACGCAGACTAGGACTTTTGTAATCGGCGGAGGAGTTGCTGCAAATACATATCTTCGAGACCGACTGCGGGAGCTTCTGCAGGATGAGTTCCCCAATATCGAGCTGCGCCTCCCCGACCTTGCCATAACTGGCGACAACGGAATAATGATAGCCGAAGCCGCACTGGCCCGTTTTCTTTTTGGCATTGACGACACGTCCAAAGGAGAAGTACGCGCGTACAGCAATCGCTTCTCGATTTCGGCCCCAAAATAGCCTAGAATGGCTTCATGCCTGAAAAGTTTACGAAGCCCTACGACCATAAGGCGACTGAGGGGGCTATCTATCAAAAATGGGAGGAGTCCGGATACTTCAACCCCGATAACTTGCCTGGAGAACGCAAAGAGCCTTTTTCAATTGTCCTTCCCCCGCCCAATGTCACAGGCACGCTCCATATGGGGCACGCCGCCATGCTTGCTGTTGAAGATATCCTTATTCGTTTTGAACGGATGCGCGGCAAAAAAACACTTTGGATTCCTGGCACCGACTCCGCGGCAATCGCAACACAATCAAAAGTTGAGGACATTTTATATAAAACTGAAAAAAAGACTCGTCACGACGTAGGGCGTGAGGACCTTCTTAAACGCATCGACGCATTTACAGACGAAAGTAAAAGCACGATCGTTAACCAGCTGCGCCGCATGGGCTCGAGCCTCGATTGGAGCCGGTATACCTATACGATGGATGAAAAGCGCTACAAAGCGGTCATGGAGGCTTTTGTGCGTATGTACAACGCGGGGCTTATCTATCGCGGTAACAGAATAGTCAATTGGGACCCGAAACTTCAAACAACTGTTTCAGATGATGAGATCGAGTATAAAGAGCAAACTGATTCTTTTTATCATTTCCAATATGGACCATTCGTTATCGGCACAGTACGGCCTGAAACAAAATTCGGTGACAAATACGTGGTCATGCATCCGAATGACGCTCGGTATAAAGAATATGCTCACGGCCAACAGATCGATCTTGAGTGGATTAATGGTCCTATCACCGCAACAATAATAAAAGATGAAGCGGTGGACATGGAGTTTGGTTCGGGCGTCATGACTATAACGCCCGCGCATTCGCTCGTCGACTTTGAAATAGCCAAGCGTCACGGTCTAGATATAGAAACGGTCATAGACGAGCGCGGCATACTCCTGCCTATCGCGGGCGAGTTCGCCGGCCAGCATATTAAAAAAGCGCGCCCTGCGATTGTTGAAAAGCTTCAAAAGAAAGGCTTGATCGTAAAAACAGATGAAAAATATGTCCACAACATTGCAACCAATAGCCGTGGAGGTGGCATTATTGAACCTCAGATAAAACGTCAGTGGTTTGTAGCGGTAAATAAAGAGTTCGAACGTGACGGTAGGTTTGTCACACTTAAACAAATGATGCGAGAGGCGCTCGAGAATAAAAAAATCTCAATTACGCCGGACCATTTTGAAAAGATCTACTACCACTGGATAAATAATTTACGCGACTGGTGTATTTCGCGGCAAATATGGTTCGGACATCGTATTCCTGTCTGGTATAAGACAGAACTTGGTTCAGATATGGAAGCAATTCACTTCAAGGAAGATACCCTTACTGAAAAACTCGGGTTAACTGACGAAAAGGCATTTGACCGCTTTTCAACTGATTTATTAGAAAAAAGTGGATGGAAAGATAAAAATATCTTATGGGGGTCAATCCGAAATGGCACTATACAGTTATACATTGGATATATAAACGTACTCAAACAAAAAGGACTACTTGACGACAACTGGATTAATCAAAATAGGATTAATAAATCTCAAAGAGAAGCAGAGATGCATGTAGGTGAAAAACCACCTGCAGATATTGGCTGGTATCAAGACCCGGATACGCTTGATACCTGGTTTTCCTCAGGTTTATGGACTTTCTCGACGCTTGGCTGGCCGGAAGAGACTCAAGACCTAAGGACCTTCCATCCAACGTCGGTACTTGAAACGGGCTACGATATTCTTTTTTTCTGGGTTGCACGAATGATCTTAATGAGCGGTTTTTTGCTCAATGACGTTCCATTTAAACGAGTGTATCTCCACGGTTTGGTGCGCGATGCCCAGGGTCGCAAAATGAGCAAGTCTCTTGGAAATATTATCGATCCCTTAGATATGATAGAGAAATACGGCGCAGACGCCGTCCGGCTTTCCCTTATTGTGGGTGCTGCACCCGGAAATGATATAAAACTTTCCGAAGATCGCGTGCGCGGCTACAAACATTTTGCAAATAAGATTTGGAATATAACGCGTTTCATATTGGACGCCTCCGAAGCCGCGCCGGTAGGAAAGATTTTACCTGAAGACCAGAGCGTTATTGATGAGACAAAACAAGCAGTACAAGAAGCAACAACACATATTGAGAAATTCCGTCTTGATCTCGCTGTCGATACACTTTACCAGTTCGTATGGAGCCGCTTCGCTGATGTAATTCTTGAAGAAAGCAAACCACTCTTGCGAGGAGATGATGCGCAGCGCGCCAGTTCCAGATCCGCGGCATTAACACAGGCGCTTACTATCATACTTGCAGCCCTTCACCCCTTTATGCCATTTGTGACCGAAGAAATTTGGAGCTCGCTTCCAGGCAAAAAAGACTTATTGATGGTTGAAGCGTGGCCCGCTAAGTAAGGCAGTATACTAAGCATATGCTTTCTCCCGTTCTTTTTATTGCCTTTCTTGGTGGAGTTTTGCCGGCG
Source organism: Candidatus Parcubacteria bacterium (assembly GCA_014379165.1). GTDB lineage: Bacteria > Patescibacteriota > Minisyncoccia > Phycocordibacterales > SBAW01 > GWA1-54-10. The sequence continues at coordinate 3,763 of JACMMG010000064.1, read as the reverse complement.
CTTTTATGGCTCTTTTTTTGGCTTCTTGAGGACCGGTGTGAACCGGAGCCGAAGCGTTACATATTTCTGTGTTTTGTGGCGGGTGGCCTTGCAGTCTTCCCTGTCTATTATATTGAACGCTTTGCAATGGCGTATTTTACGGGAGCGATGCTCCTTTTTATATGGGCCGCTTCCGAAGAACTTTTAAAGTTCTTCGCGGCATATGTAACTGCCCTGCGCGCCCATGTATTTGATGAACCGCTCGATGCTGTCATTTATATGGTCACTGCGGCTTTAGGGTTTTCCGCAGTTGAAAACGCTCTTTTCCTTATGGGCCCTCTAAGTCAAGGTGACATCTTGGGCACGATCGTGACCGGTGACTTGCGCTTCATCGGAGCTACACTTTTACATACCCTTTCTTCAGCGACGATCGGTATTGCCCTCGCCCTTTCCTTCTCCAAAAACCTTGTCGTGCGGAAAATGGCTACACTGCTAGGAGTTGTCCTTGCCATTATCTTGCATACACTCTTTAATTTTTTTATACTAGGAGGGAGCGGCGGCATGACCCTCTGGATTTTTCTGGTGATGTGGGTTGGTGTTGTCCTGGCACTCGTGTTTGTAGAGCGTATTAAACAACCTACTCGAGACTATTGTTAAGTTAGCTTTGAAAGCTGCATCTGTATGGCACGTGATAAAAAATCTCTCTTTGACTGGCTTACCGGAAGTTCCGGAGCTGATGATTCGTATGCGTCTTTTGACGACCTTGAAAGCGGTAGTTTCGCCCCACAGACACGCAATACAAACGGCGAACGGCGTGCTCCTTCTCCTGCAATGGTTCCAGAAGAGCCTATAGACGGTGAGCTTTCAGTAGACGTATATCAAACCCCGACTCACATTGTAGTTAAAGCTATGATCGCTGGTGTCAAACCGGAAGACCTCGATGTAACCATAACGCGCGACATGGTAACTATCCGCGGTAAACGAGAACAGCATACAGATGGTGCGACCGGAGAATTTTTCTTTGAAGAGCTCTATTGGGGCTCATTTTCCCGCACGATTGTACTCCCTCAAGAAATTGAAGTTGAAGAGGCGGAAGCAGTGGAAAAGCATGGCCTTCTAATGATCCGACTTCCAAAACTCGACAAAGGCCGCCAGGCAAAACTTAAAGTTAGATCAAACTAAATTTAGTGCCGTCGCATTCCGGTCGATGTACTATGCCCTCGGCAGGAATCGAACCTACATCTTTCCCTTAGGACGGGATTGCTCTATCCATTGAGCTACGAGGGCGCGCAATTAATGTATCACGGAGTCTACCCTCGCGCATACAAAGGTTTTTTGCTATATTGATTTTGTGGATCAGGAGATTGAAGAGCTCAAAGAGTTAGTACGTCAAAACACTAAAGTCGTCGAGGAGACAAATAAAATTGTCCACGGCATGCGTCGTTCCGCGCGTTGGAGCGCGACGTTCAGAGTCGTATGGTGGCTCGCGATTGTGGGAGTAACTGCATCCATATATTATTTCTACCTTGCTCCATACTTTGGCGCTCTCCAACAATTTTTTGAGAATGCGACAGGGTGGGAGGCACAGTTCGTTAATTTCTTTGGACAAGGCGGTCAAAACCCGCAAGAATAAGCACTGCTTGGGTAGCTCAGTTGGTAGAGCATCTCCCTGAAGAGGAGGGGGTCGCCGGTTCGATCCCGGCCCCAAGCACCCTAGTCCCCCGACCCCGGCTAAAGGAACCAAAGGTTCCTTTCGTCGCTATCGCTCCTATCCTCCTGACACGGGGGACTAGGTCCTGCACATAAAATGTGCAGGCTTGGAGGCCGGGCGGGAGGGGGTCGGGGAACCTACTGGTTCCCCGTGGAGGAAGGATTGGGGAAAACCACGGGTGACTTATTTTGTCTACCGAAGGTAGCTACAAAATAGAAGTACTCTTGTGGTGTTTCCCAGATTCCAGGCCCCCAAGCACCCTAGTCCCCCGTTCTACTTATTACGCCTCGATACCTAATTTTTGGGAAAGGCGGCTGCGGTCAAAGCCGACCATCGCCGCGCCGTCAATTACAATAACTGGTACGCCGAGCTGGCCTGTCATTTGGATCATTTCTTGGCGTTTTACCGGGTCAGCGGCTACATCATAGTTGGTGTATTGCACTCCTTTTTCGTTGAAGAATTCTTTTGCCATATGGCAGAAATGGCAAGTCGGCGTGCTGTAAATAGTTACGTGCTTATCCATAATACTGATTATTTATTTTAACTAGATTACTACTATATCACGGGGAAACCGGGTCAAAACCCTAGCTTCTCATTGACCAAGAGAACGTGAATCTTACGGCCGGTAAAGGAACTTTCTCCGTGAAAGATAAATTCCTTATTGAGCATCGTGCCCATAGTTGGACCATAGACTTCTTTCATGCGCACATCTTCAAGCGGTACGACATGCTCACGCAGCCGCCTTCTTCCATCTTCAAGCGTGGGGACTATTTTTTGCGTTCCTATCACCAAAATAAGGTTCGGTGAACTATATACAACATGCGGCAATTGGCTTCCGGTATTTGACGCTATGACCATTTCCCCGGTTTCGGCCAGCGCGTGAACGGACCCGAGATAAAAATCGGAAAGAAGGGCCTCCCGACGCAAAATCTGTTGTTTTTGCGGATCACTTTCCCCTACAATCGCCTTATGCAGATTATTCCAACCATGCGTATCGGATTTCAAGTGCTCGATAAAACCAATTTCTTCAAGCGTGCGGGACGCACCGTTCATTACGGACGCACCTAGGGGAATAAGCTCTTGTATTTTTTTAAGCGCTTCTTCTTTGTCCGGTACGATTATCGGATCGAAATTGCGCTTCTTGAGCTCTGATGCAACTTTTTGCAATGTCTCATCTGATACAAGTGTTTTGTAATTCATACAAAAGTCTTTAGGGTTATACCTAAGTATACAGACCTACTTTACTTTGTAAAGTACTCTTTAAGAGCAGCCTGTGGTATAGTTGGATTACCTATATGAAAACCGCGCCCTGCCCGGTACAGCAAACCGCTACGCTGCTGTCAGACACGTGGACGATGCTTTTGGTACGAGATATGCTTGAAGGCCCAAAACGCTTCTGCGAGCTGGAACGCTCGCTTTCAGGTATTTCCACTCGTACATTAACTCTCAAACTAAAAAATTTAGAGAGTGAACACCTGATAAAAAAACGAAAGGATGGCAGCTATTCTGTAACAGAAAAAGGCAGAGGTTTAAAAATGGTCGAGAGCGCCATGCGCCGCTATGGAGAGAAATATCTTTAAATGCTAAAATCCCAAGCGTTCGCGAGTGTGGTTTAGTGGCAGAACAGATGCTTCCCAAGCATCGGGCGGGAGTTCGATTCTCCCCACTCGCACTGCAAAGCACCTCTTTACCATCTAAAAATCGCGTGCCACGCGCGCATAAATATATTTTCTGTTGGAATATCTCCCCCGCTTTCCACCTCCCCTTCATCTCGTATGATTTCTATCTTCCCTTCGCCGGGTTTTGCTACTCCGTAGCGCTCGCGGACTTCTGCCTCTACCCCCCGCTCAGACGATAAATTGCCCACTGCAGCCGCAACTTGTGCATTACGCGCTTCTAGTGCCGCAAGCTCCTGCTCGCTCGCCTGACGCTCCAGGGAGGCTGTGGCAAAGCGCCCATACATGTTCCAAGCGCCTCGCAAAGCAAAAAAAGCAATAAGAACAAGCAGACATACCCCTACGGCCCGTAGCAGGAATCCCCAGGTACTTATGCTGCTTCGCTGTCTTCTCAATC
>JACMMG010000063.1 GCA_014379165.1 Candidatus Parcubacteria bacterium | reverse complement strand
GGTACGCTTACCAATGTAACTGGCTTACCGCCAGTACGCCGAGACGTCGGACTCAACACCTCGCAAGCTCCAGCTTTGGCAGTGTTTGCGCAGTCTGCGCTCATTTCAAAAGGCTGGATAGACCCGTCGACGCCCGAAACAAATCAGATTTTCCAAGCCATGATAGAATCGGTCATAAGCGGCAAGAATGAACCTGCTAATGCCGTATATGAAGCTCGCCAAGAACTGGATGAGCTGTTGAAGTAAATTATGCTGCGAATATATAAAAGTTTTTTTGCTGCAAGCCTCCTTCTGTTCTTTTTTATTGTGCCTGTTTTTGCTTTTGGAGCTCAAGATGATGTATATTTTGGAGGAGGAGCAAACAATAATGCATCTGCCGGGTCCGGGGCCCAGCGAGATGTGGGTATTGGAACTTCACTCAACCCTCTGAAAGGTGCTAGCGACTTTTGCGAACTTGCTCTTGCACTCTACAATCTAGGTTTTGCTTTTTTTATACCTATAGCAGCACTAGCATTTGTATATTCGGGATTTCGTTTTGTGGAGGCGCGAGGTAATCCGGATAAACTTCAAAAAGCTAAAAAACAGTTTGCGTACATCTTTATCGGTATTTTCGTCATATTTTTCGCTTGGGTACTTATTGTGGCGGCTACAAATGTCATTATAAGTCTCGGGGCGGATAACAGCTTTAACACCTGTTTACGCTACTAATATATATGCGGTATACGATCTCGAGTATAGTTGCATCATTTGTCGATGTTATTAATCTTGCTGTAGAAGTTCTATCTATAATTGCCCTCCTTCTTTTCTTTGTCGGAATGATCCGTTTTATCTATCGCCAGAGCGACCCCCATGGCAAGCAAAAGGACAAAGAAGTAATGATATGGGGACTCGTCGCTCTTTTTGTGCTGACCTCTATTTGGGGAATATTGCGGATAATGAAGGAGTCTCTCCTGTCCTAAAACATGCCTTGGCATGTTCGGGCGACCGAGCAAATTGAATATTTGTCCTAAGGTTTAGCTCTTAATGAGCTATCCACAGAGGGTAAAAAGAAGCCTGTAAATACTGCTACACTAGGTACATATCATATTAAATTTTTTATGAAAAAAATCGCCTATATTGCTTTTGCTACCCTCGTTCTTCCTTTTGTTACATTCGCGCAAGCTGAAGAAGCTAGTAGGGCATGGTCTGGTAGTACTTCTTCTGGGCCACAATTACGCCCGCTTGCAATATTTGTTGCCAATCTGACTGCTATTGTAAATACCGCCATTCCGCTTCTTATTGCTCTTGCGCTGCTTACCTTCTTTTGGGGGCTAGTAAGATATTTATGGAAAGCAGGCGGCTCAAAAGGAGAGGGGCAAAGCAAAAACCTGATGATTTGGGGACTCATTGCTCTTTTCGTTATGGTCTCCGTATGGGGCATAATCAACCTTGCCCAGGGCGCATTCGGTATAACGGGTAACGAGCGAGTTCCTCTCCCATGTGTGACAAACACTCAAGGAGGAGGGTGCAATTAAATTTCTAGCAACATTGGGTGGAGTTGAAATATGGAGGCTGCACAAAAACTGGCAGACAAGGTCACTGATATTGTCATCAATCCCATCCTGTTATTATTCTTTGCGGTAGGACTCTTATTTTTTGTGTTTGGTGTCGTCGAGTTTATGTGGGGTCTCAATAATGAAACCGACATGCGCGAGCGTGGCAAGCAACATATGTTCTGGGGTGTTGTAGGCATGTTTATCATGTCAGCTGCCTATAGTATCGTTCTTTTTATTCAAAGTTTATTTCCAGCGCCTCCTTCATTCCCTTAATCTGTAAAAATAATGTTCAAACAAAAAGCGGACCCGGAGGTCCGCTTTCTAAGGGTGAGGCTTTAATGCTTTGAGGAAGGAACCCATTGCACCAGCACTTTGAACTTCTTTTTATCGCCGCTCCATGCATACTCGACTCCTTCGAGCGTATCGATAGGCGGCGCATCTTCTGTAGGTACGCCAGGGGCCGAAACGGTGTAGACGCCATCAAGCCTCGAGATCGTATACGGACCGAAGACCTTGGAAACACCCGTACGCTCTGCCTTCCGGAGATAGATGATCCAAGGACCGCCTTCATCCGGCAGATCAAGGAAAATACTGCAGATCCCCTCGCCGTAATTGATGTCGGTGGCGTACGGGCGAGGGACTTTAAAGCTCACAGGCCAGCCTTCCTCTTGTACTGGTCCCGGACGGAGGGTGTAGGACCCATGCCAGAGGCAATCGCATTGGGGATTCGGGACGCATTCCTGGTCGGCCTGCGTTTTGTCCGAATCGAACAATCTGGCGATCAGAGACTTTCTTCCGTCAGCTGATGTAGTAGAGGCCAATACGCCGCCGCCATTCAGAGACTGGACGACTTCTTCGAGTGTCGTCAGCCGGTGGCTAAGATTGCCAATCGGCGGTCCAATCTCTTGCACCAGGCGACGGGTGTAGTCGCCGCCTGCAGCCACCTCCGCCACGGGCGGAGGATTTTCGTCGCCCTCGGCCGCTTCCGGTCGGGGGGTAGATGTGGGTGTCGGTGCTGGCGGCGTCTCGCCCGGAGCAATTCGCGGATTGTAGAGGTTCATTTGGACCGCCACAATCACAAAGATCACCACGACCACTCCCAGCACGATAAAGAGTTTCTTGACCATTCTTCCTCCTTACCCGCGATGAATATCGGTCGGGTTTTTCTGGTCGGCGTTGTTGATAGCGAGGAAGGTTGTGAGCAAGGAATCGACCACAGCGGCCATGGTTGGAACCACCAACCACCATCCCAACTCTTCTCCTCGATACATCCAGACTGTGCAGCCAAGCATGATCAGCGCGAATATGGAGCTGATCAGAGCATTGATCTGGAGGCGACCGGTGAGCGTATCGCGATTTGAGATCACGATAAAGTCTCCGATCAGCCAGAGTAATGCCAATGCCAGCTGAGCGAGTAGTCCTCGGTTGAGGTTTACCTGGTCAGCCAGTGGCAGGTTGTCGTAGTTGGGAAATCGGTACCACATTGCCGGGATGAGGTAGCCGACTTCCATGATGATGAACGGAAAAAAGAAATCCGCCCAGTGCCAGACGATGACGTACCATGGAGTGGTGTCTCGCCGGCGTCCGGCCGCCCCTGCGTTTGCCATATAGGCCCCTTTCTGTTGACGATGATCTCATAACGGTACGTTACCGTCGTACCTATTATTATATCATACTAAGTACCATTTTGTCAAGGCAAAAAAGCCTTGCAAAATAAGGGCAAAAATGACCTATATTTCTTTATACGAAGGAATTATAGAGAGCGTTTTGGACTCGCTAAAATCAAGTTGTAGTGAATCTGGGTCGAAGTTATCGCATCGAGCAGTGTAAATAGTTTGCCCAACAATGGCACTTGTTTGATATGAGCCGGATGTTCCGTTCCACGAGTCTCCATTTGTGCCACTAACGGTACATGATTGCGCATTTGAGTAATTCCATGAAACCGTTGCTTTGCCGCCAATACGTATAAGCGGTGGAGTAATAGTTAAGCTTCCGGAAATATTTGGATATACGCAGGTAGACATGCCCGATGAGCATGAGGCGGGCGGTGCACAGACTGCATAGACGGATGTTGTGCACTGACTATCGGTAAACATAATATTATTTCCCGAACAACTGTAATACGATGGGGGACAAATGGGCTGTGTAAAGAATGTACGCACTGTTCCAAAACTCATACCATTGGAGTTTTGCGCGATGATGCAGTAGTAGTATGTTTGATTTTGCGTCAGACCATTGATACCTTGAGAGTATCTTGTATCCATCGCACCACTTCCCATATTGACTCCACCTGAAGCGGGTACCGCTGTACCAAATGAATTGTTGCAGGAACCGGGATCATTTGCGGAATACCGGAACCAAGCCATCGTAGCGGCGCGATTTGGATTAACGACCGCTCGCAGAGTCGCGCGAGGGGCTGCTATGTTCGTTGCAGGGTCAGTAGAAACAATAGGCGGTCCACTTTGGGGTGCTTGCGGTGCTGCCTGTACAGAGAGGGTATCTGAACCAGTGCATGAAACGCGCGCTCCAGCAGAGTTTGTTGCGGTCCCACTATATGAAGTTGTTTGCGAAGGACTAACCACCGCTGAGCCCGTTGTATTCGGATTTACATATCCGACATTCGAGATATAGAAAGTGTCGGCGCGCGCCGAAGACCATACAAGCGTGGCGCTGCCGCCTTGCACTATGGTATTTGGAGATACTCGTACGGTACATTCGGCAGGGTCTACATTGGCCGGGGGCACAGGTGTAGGTGCCGGCGTGGGAGTTTGCTGCGGCGGCACTATCGTAAGCGTAGCCCGGCACACTACCTTGCCACCAGAAGAACCATAAAAGGTACCTGTGTACGTGGTCGTGCGGTCGGGAGAGACACGTATTGAGCCGCTCGGTAGCCTTGAAGAAGACGAGTCGCCATTGGTGCTCGTGAAGCCAATCTCCTTAGTGTTTGAACTCGTCCAGCTGAGTTGTGCCTCGTCGTTATGCGTCATTACAGTAGGAGAAACGCTAAGCGTACAAGTTGGCGCCGAGTTTGCTCGACTCTCTTCGTTGGAATTGCCTCTGCCGCCGGCAGAAGAATTACCGCAATTGCCGCTGCATTGGCCGGTACCGCTAAAGCTGGCATTACCAAACGGTGTAGACGGCCCACGAACCGAGCTTCCACTGTTACCAAGATTGTCGGCAAGAACGCTTCGGCTTCCTGCATACGTCGATTGGGAAATAACCAGTACCGTAAGCAAGACGCTCAAGAAAAAGAGAATTTTTTTATAATGGAAAGTGGTAGTCATACGTTTTTATTGCGCTTGTACAAAAATGACACCTGTCTTGCTCTTGTCCAAGGTATTTTCAAAGGCCCATACCCCAGGTTCAGCAAATGTAAATTCCCAAAATTCATGCGGAGGGATTGATCCGCATGAATTAAATGCGGTTGCACCGCAATTGCCTTCTATAGGGTAGGGGGCCTCAGCAAATGGGTCTGACGCGATCCATAGATCTCCTGATGAGTTATTCGTAAAACGGATTGCCTCGCCCGGCACAATACGCATTTCGGTAGGTTCAAATCCGTTGTCGGTGTAAGAAATCAAGGTATCAAATCCGACGCTTTTGTCAAGCTGTGTCAAAACATACTCTGACGGTGGATCTGGGATATATTTGTTTGAAAAGTATTGAGGGAAGAATGAAAGAATCAAGGGCCCTACTATGGCAAGCGCCACAACGATACATAACAACCCACAAATGATAAGGGCGCGCTTGAGATCCGATTTCACCCTTCTATTGTATATGACGATTTTGTGTGAAGTGTGGGCTATACACAGGCTCTTTTTTTAAAGTCTTTTTACAAAAGAGGCTTGGCCAGGAACATTTTTAGTCGCCGCATGCTACGCATCGGGCTCTTTTGTTTGTTTTGCTGGAAAAGGCTTGGTCACGCATAATTTCTTGGTAGAAATTTGCGCGATCCCGCCTCGGCCCGTCGGCCTCCGGCTTTCAAGTCCTCACGCAATGTGATTTACACATTGCTTCCCCAGCACGAAAATACTTTGTATGTTAGTGCTGGGGAGAGGACTTGAACCTCCATGGGTTGCCCCGTCTGCTCCTAAGGCAGGTGCGTCTACCAATTTCGCCACCCCAGCATTGTATTTTTATTGCTGCGTCTCGGACATTGTCCTCACAACTCAAAATTTGCCGTCCGCAAGAGCAGGACAAGGCTCCGGCCCGGACTACGTAATAAAAACGACAAGCAGATGTCGTTATTTATTCGTAGTCCGCCCACGAGGATTCGAACCTCGGACCATCTCCTTAAGAGGGAGTTGCTCTACCAACTGAGCTATGGGCGGTTAAAGCGATTGTACACAAAAATACGAAAATCTCCACTCTGATTTAGTATATTCTTCCACGCACAAACCGACCTAACGCCGGCGGATAGGCATGAGGTGTGAAACCGAAATGCATTTTAAAGTCTGAAAGTCCTTTCCAGGTAAGTGGATCGTGCGATTGCCACATATACGGAGTGATCATAAGTCTGAACCCTCTTTTCGAGGATTCTGAAAACCATCGCTCCATGAGGCCAGCCGATGCATGGAGAACACTCCACTGCGGAATAATAAAAGGACATTCGTGTATAGATATTTTTTGAGCGGAGAAAAAGTGGACTGCTACGCCTGCAATAATATGTTTACTCGTGTATTCGCGCACACCCCATAACTCCGGGTGACTGCTTGCATCAAGTATGTCTAATTTTCGCGCGAGTGTATCAATATAGAAAGAGGATACTTTTCTGGCGACACTACTTTTTGCATATGCACTTGCAAATTCTTGAAATGAAATTTTTTCAATTGAAACGTTATTAATTCTATGAGCGTG
>JACMMG010000062.1 GCA_014379165.1 Candidatus Parcubacteria bacterium | reverse complement strand
TCAAGGCGATGCATCTGTGTCCGCGCTGCGGAACGACGCTTTCCAACTTTGAAGTTGCACAAGGCTATAAAGACATAGAAGACTACGCGGTCACCGTAAAATTACCGCTCCTTGATGAGCCCCTTACTTCGCTTTTGATATGGACTACGACTCCTTGGACACTGCCTGGCAACGCTGCCGCTGCGGTTAATGCCGATGCTGTGTACGTAAAAGCAAAGTTGGGCGACGAATATTTTATAGTCGCTGAAAATCGGCTTCAGGCGGTGCTCGGCGATTCCGCACGGGTTGTAGCACAACTACAGGGAAGAGAGTTAGTTGGAAAACGATATGCTCCGCCGTTTCCGTATTTTGAAGAACAACTGCATAAGCATAAGACTCATGCATGGAAAGTATATGCGGCACCATACGTAACGTTTGAAGACGGCACCGGCATCGTGCATTTGGCTCCGGCATATGGTGCAGACGACCTCGAGCTAGCTCAGAAAGAAAAAATCCCGCTTATTCATCATGTGACCGATGAGGGAAAGTTTGTCTCTACGGTTACTGATTTTGCGGGATTGCCGGTTAAGCCAAAGGGCAATCACAAAGAAACTGATGCGAAGATAGTCGCATGGTTGAAAGAGCACGCAGTTCTCTTTGCGCAAGAATTTATCACGCATAGCTATCCTCATTGTTGGCGGTGTGATACGCCGCTTCTTAATTGGGCAGCGAACTCTTGGTTCGTGAAAGTATCCCAAATAAAGAAAAAACTTCTTGCTGAAAATTCGAAGATTTCCTGGGTGCCCGAGCATGTGGGAAGCGCGCGATTTCGCAACGGCATCGAGAGTGCTCCGGATTGGGCGATATCACGCAGCCGTTACTGGGGAGCTCCTCTTCCGGTGTGGCGTCATAGCAAGACAAAAGAGATAAAGGTAATCGGGTCGGTGAAAGAGTTGCTTTCCATGGTGCGCACAAGCGGCAATAAATATTTTGTGATGCGTCATGGAGAAGCGGAGCAGAACCTGCTTGGTATCGTTAGTTCATCTACGGCACAAAAATATAGCCTCACGGAAAAAGGGAAGGAGGACGCACGCAAGGCAGCTCAAGCACTGCATGCCAGTGGGGTAAAGATAGATATCATCTGTGTCTCGCCAATTTACCGCACGCAGCAAACGGCACATATTGCAGCCGAAGTGCTCGGCGTTCCTTCGGAGAGGGTATTTACCGATGAGCGCCTTGGGGAAATCAAGTTTGGTGTTTTAGAGGGGCATCCTGTAGTGGAGCATCATTTGGAGTATTCAAATTCCCCGGAGCAGTTTGATCGCAAACCTGAAGGAGGAGAAAGCGCCATGGAAGTTCGAAGGAGAATGGGAGAATTTCTTTTTGAACTTGAGTCTCGGTATCCAAATAAAAATATTCTTATTGTTTCTCACGGAACTCCACTGTGGCAGCTTATTGCTGTGGCTGAAGGTGCAGACAAGCGTCGCACATGGGAAATGTTTGCTACGGTCTATCCGAAAAAAAGCGTTATACACGAGCTTCCATTCATTCCATTTCCTCATAACAAAGACTACGAACTGGACTTGCACCGCCCATATATTGATGAAGTTTCGATGGGAAGCTCAATGCACGGCAAGTGGGAGCGGATACCTGATGTATTTGATTGCTGGTTTGAGTCCGGATCGATGCCGTTTGCGTCTAATCACTATCCTTTCAAAAAAGACACGTTTAATCCGAAGAAATTATTAGGCTTCGCGCCAAAAGGCTACCCGGCGGATTTTATTGCCGAAGGCTTGGATCAGACGCGCGGGTGGTTTTATTCCTTACTAGTGCTCGGCTCGGCGCTCTTTGGCAAAAGTCCGTATAAAAATGTCATCGTCAACGGTCTCGTCTTAGCCTCCGATGGGCAAAAGATGAGTAAGCGTCTTCGCAACTATCCTGACCCTATGGATGTAGTTGAACGTTACGGAGCCGATTCGCTTCGATATTATCTTCTTTCTTCTTCTGTCATTCGTGCGGAAGATTTGCGATTCAACGAGCGGGGAGTCGAAGAGGTTTCAAAAAAGCTCTTGATGCGGCTCGACAACGTGCGCAGCTTCTATGATCTGTATAAGAATGAGACACCTCGGGTTGCTACGAGCAAAAATATTCTTGATCAATGGATCCTTTCGCGTCTTGGAGAACTTATCCGCGACACGACGGAAGGGTTCCAAAAGTACGAGCTCGACACAGCAGTACGTCCGCTTGCAAGTTTTATAGATGATCTTTCTACGTGGTATTTGCGCCGCTCGCGCGACCGGTTTAAAGACGGGGGAGAGGATACAACGCAGGCACTTGCAACACTTCGGCATGTTTTGTATACGACCGCACATAGTATGGCGCCGGTGATGCCATTTTTTGCCGATGATTTATTCCTACGAGTTCGGGAAGAAGGCGATGCACAGAGCGTTCATTTGTCACAGTGGCCCGCCAAACTTCCTATTGATGAAACTCTTATACACGAAATGAAACAAGTACGCTTGGCGGCCTCCGAAGGTTTACAGTTACGCGAACAAGAAGGAATTAAAGTTCGCCAACCGCTCGCCCGGTTTTCAACGACGGTTGTAGTCTCCTCTGACTGGGGCTTGATAATGGTGGCAAGTGAAGTCAATGTAAAAAAAGTCGAAACGGCTACCGAATCTTCGCTCGATACACATTTGACTCTCGAATTGCGCGAAGAGGGAACAGTGCGTGATTTGGTGCGCCGCGTGCAAGAGTGGCGCAAGTCAGAAGGGCTTTCGATTAATGACCGACCGTCCTATTCGCTTAC
>JACMMG010000061.1 GCA_014379165.1 Candidatus Parcubacteria bacterium | reverse complement strand
TTTTGCAACTTCTAGTGCTCCAATAACATTTCGACTGGTGCGCGGTATAGCAAGGCCCGTAAGCCGTGCAAACGTGGAACGCGTCCCATTGCCTTCAATTTGCGGAATCAGCGCTACAGAATACCGGAGGTTCGGATTGCGTGCGGCAAAAATCCTAAGTTCGCTTGCAAAGCCGAAATAAACCGCTAAATCGCCTGAAGCAAACATGTCGTTTGATTTCGGTAGCGACCGATTCCACGAATAAGAAGTTTTGCTGGGATTGGCAAACTCGGTATAAAAACGCAAAGCACTGGAAGCCGGGTCGGTGGTTGCCCCTTGAGCACGGTCGCCTAATACCGCAACTAGTTTTCCCTCCACATCTCTGCTTATAATTCTGTCGCCCGCTTGCAAGAAAAGATTAGAGAGAATTTCTTTAGCGTTTGCGATGTTGCTCCACACCCCAAGTGCAACAGCGCTGCGCTTTACCGCCGAAATCCCATCAAGCGAGCTCACTTTTGGAGCAAGACTCAAGAAATCGTTCCAATACAGTGGATGGTTGGCGATGCCTGCGCTGGAAAAAAGGTCTCGGTTCCAATACATCACCAGCGGGTCTACAATAAACGGCAATGCAAGAGCTCCTTGCGGCCCTAAAAACAATTGGCCTTCGTCAATAAAGGCGTTTATAAAACTCCCTTGTGAGACTTCGCTATACGGAATAGTGAGTATTTTGTCAGAAAACGAATTAATCTGGCTAAGTGAAACAAGAAAGAGATCAGGCCCGCCACCTGCCGCCATAGCGTTTATAAGCTCGGCGGTATACGTTGCGGGGTCCTTTTCTATGTATACAACGTCTTGAAAAGCTTGGTCTGCCGGGCGCAACGTGTCGAGCACGGCCTGCATTTCATCGATGTCTGTCGTGCCCCATATAGTGACTTTCCCCACATCGGTACCACTAACAAAACCACCGGAAGCCGCAAAAACTCCGACCCCGATAAGAATAAGCGCGACAAAAATACCGAGCACGATGATTTGAAAAGTGGAGAGCTGCTGCATGATAATGACGAGTATAGATGACTGCTTCTATTGTGCCCCGCTATTAGTATTTTTGCGAATAATGAATCCCCAATGGTATGCCCCTGCTGAAATATCTCCCACGTATGTAAACCCTCCTTGTTCAAAAAGTTCCCTACCCGCCTGCACCGTAAGCACATGGTCGGGGTGAGGCCCAAGCCCGCCGAAGGAATCACTCCAGTCTATAACCAGCGCCCGACCATTTTTCTTAAGAACGCGGCGCATTTCAGCGACTACTTCGCGTTTATGCTCGGCTGCAAATAAAAGGTTTGCCGCAATGACCAAATCGAACTGCTCGGCGGGCAAGTTGCTTCCGCCTGAGACTTCTACGTTGCCGTGCACTACTTCAACATTGTGGAGATTTTCTGCAGCAGCTAAATTTTTTATTCTCGGCAAAAGATCCTGATGTACGTCGACTGCCCACACGACCCCACCTTCACCAACCGCGCGCGCAGCTGCGCGCGTAAAAAAGCCAGAACCGCTACCAAAGTCGGCTACGTGCATGCCTTCATGCACGCCCGCAGCGGCAATTGCCTTCGGAGGATGTAAAAAAGAACCTTCTTCCATTACTTCAATTGTAACATTGAAAAAGAAACGAGCGCCCGTGGGCGCTCTAGAGTATTCAGTGACCAAGCTCACCGTGAAGCAATCTCGAGTAGGAGCTTGCGGTGAACGGCAACCGCAAAGGATTCGAAGTCCTTCGCAACAACCATAAACGCACCAGGACCCGCAATGACGGAGGTCTTGTAATAAACGTCCAAATTCGGAACCTCCTCGAGAATTGGAAGTCCGTTGATAGTTATATGTTGCTCTGCGGCCTCCTTCCGAACTTTCTCAAGATCTATGGTTAGTCCGTTGGTGGTTCCGTCCCCGGATACATCTATCACTCGACGCATTGCGTCAAATGGCAAAGTATTGAGGAGTTCAATACTGAATCTTATACCAGTTTGGATATATGTATTGGAGCCGAGTGACTCGCGAGGACTCATAAGTATCGCATCACTAAACCTCCGAGCAGAATATTCGTCACCGATCAGGGTCCATGGGATAACCTGCTTATGCTGGCGATCATCTGCCCACTGAACCATCGTGACAGCGATCGTGCCAATGAAACCTCTCTTGATAGCTTCCAAAACCTGCGGATTACGGAAGGCTTCTGCATAGCCGTCCTTTTGAAGGACCCATTCCGGTTCTTGGATGCTACCTGAAACATCGACTGCTAGCACAATTGCCACATCGACTTCCACTCTTCGAAGATCGGCTGCCTCACTTTGTGCTGTCACGCACAGACAACAGAGAGCCACAATGGCTCTCAAACATCTTACTGCCATGACTCTCTCCCTTCAATGCACGGGACGATCCCGCCGCTACATCAAAATTCCAAATCTAAACACACCATAGACCTATGGCTTTTCCCTGTCAAATTCTGAGAAAATTTATATTTTTTCGAGCGAAGTAACCGCAATAGAACCCACGATATCGTAATTTGTTTCTCCGGGTTTGGTCAGTGTACCGCGCACGCGCACATAGTCTTGCACATCAGCCATGTCAGGATAATTCATATTTGTAAGGCCATAGTAATAGCCGTCATCAGCTTTAAGTCCTATTGCACATTCCATCGTATGGGGGCCATCTCCTTTGTGCGGCAAACAAGTAATAGTTCCTGTGATATTTGCCTGAGCATTTGCTCCGCTTGCTGGCTCATTTGTTGTTGGCGTTACATTATTCGCTGAATCAGAATCTGGAGCTTTTTCAAGCATTTCTACTATTTCGCCTATCGTACCGCCACCTTCAAGATTTATATTGAGTCTGGTAGAAACATTAAAAAGCAGTTGTGCCATGCCTTCATCTGAAATTGCACGGGCAGCGGTATGCAGCTCCATGGCACCTTGCGTGTCATATACTATCTCGTCATTTTCAAAGCGGTATCCGCCAATAAGTGCCGATACATTGTTAAAGTCTTGTTCGGTGAGCCCTGGATACACTTGCATGAACATAAACGGTTCGAATCCTTCAATTGGTTGGCCAATTTTGGAAACAACATTTGCACGAAGTGTCTCGCTAAATTCAATAACTGCATCTTGCGCAATACTACCTTCCGAATTGGAATTCCCCTTGTCGATCACATTGCCACCCCAATATGCATATGTTGAAACACCTACAAGGGCTACAACGGCCACGGCAAAGCCGGTCCAAAATTGAGATTTCATATTCTTCATGACGCATAAATAGTATAGCGCTTACAAAAAACACGGGGCTCGGGCCCCGCGTCTGCATCGCTTAGTCACTACTGTTGGGATCGTCAGGATCGTTCTCTTCGTCTTCCTGCCTCGGTGGAAGCCGCTCCGCCTTGCGTGGTAGAAGCAAAGAAGTGCGTCTATCAAAATGGATCCAAGAAGGAGGACGAGGACGCGAATCTTGAGGTCGTTTATTTGCGTCAGTTTCTTTTTTGTCAGCTGACATTGGAACCTCTTGATCTGCCGCACCCAAAATAGCATAAAACCGTAGCTTTATCTACAAATTTGTAGTGAGCATTTGAGGAGTTTCTGAAAAAAGCGCACCTTGTGCTTCCCGATTGAGAATAAATACGCCAAAAACTGCATATGCCAAGACGCCCGCAACAGCGACGATCATAACTATTGATATGTCTTTGTGTCTTGCCATATGCTGCCGCATATCTATATATACGCATGAACAGCCTGATTCTTACATGAATTGGCTTGACTTTATCCCTATAACCGATAAAAAACATGTAGGAGGTCCCCCCGCACATCGGGGAAAATGGGAGAAAAAAGGATGAAGAAAATTCTTGTGTGCTTGGCAGGACTGCTCGGCATAGCCGTGAGTCATGCCTCCGCAGAACCGCCCCCCGTGAGCTTTTTGGAAGTCGACCTCGTCAACAACTTCCAAATGATCAACTGTGACTCATCCCTGCAGATCGACACAATCGTGGCAGCTTGGGGGGCCAGCTCGATTTTAGGAACTCTGGTGACCAATTTCTTCACAAGCACGCCGAGTGCCCTCGCGATCAACGGCGAGTCCTACAGGATCTCCGCCTGCGCCGGCGATGAAATCCTCTACCGGGTCCGGGTAGTCGCCTCCGAACGCCTTCTCGATCAGCGGCGCAACGGCAAGGCAATAAAACTCTGGAAGCTAACCGTACGCGAGTACCAGTATCAGGGCTTGAATGCCCTGCATGCTGAATATAGCTTACGTACAGGCCGGCCAATCTACGACACAAAAGGGCGTCCGCTCTTTCTTGAGACAACCGTCCTCTGGACAGAACCTATCTGCGATACCGTCGACCTCGTGTGCAGCACAATCACGATCGGCTACTCCTATCTCGGAGAAAGACTCTAGATAGGATACGGGGGCGGAACCGAATGGCTCCGCTCTTCTTTTTTATAAACCGAGTTTTTCGCGTACCTGTGTAGCATCTGTAAACAGGTAACTTTCTATTCCCAAAACTAGAGCGGCTGCAACGTTACGTGCACTATCGTCAAAATACATGCACTCTCGCGCCTCTAGATTGTTTTCCGTAAGAATAAGCTCATGGGCGCGTGGGTCGGGCTTTATAAACCCCGTTTTCCACGAATAATATTGTTTCTCGAACAGTTCCTCAAGGAACGGAAATTCGGCGTCGTAATAGGCCGAGCGTTCGTTCATGTTGTTCGACAGTATGAACAGCCGCACGCCCTTTGCCCTAAGCTCGCGCGCAAGAGCAACCATTTCCGCATTCTCCTTTTCAACCTTAAACCAGAAATCTAAAAATTCTTTTTCGCTCATCGGCGTATTCCATTTTTCCAGGTATGGCTTCCAATAGGAATAAATACTATTTGCTCCTGGTGATTGGATCGCGGGCAGTATTTCTTTAAGTGCGGGCAGGAAAATTTCTGGTGCAACACCCTTTTCGGTTGCAAAACGGTCACTTAAGAAAGGTCCTATTACAAAAACTCCGTTTAAGTCAAAAATTACTGCTTTTTTCATAGGTATCCGAGTTTGGTGAAAAGTTCTATCGAGGGCGGGCTGAATGTGAGCGTGTTGAGCTCTGAAATTTCAACCCAGCGATATTCGCTAAATTCACGCGGATCCAGGTGTACTTCAATTTCATCGGCAGGCTTATCGAGAGTAATTTTGTACGTAAAAAATTGCATTTTAGCGAGAACTTCCTCGCCAGTATCTTTAAGTGTTTTCTGCGACTCGCCTACCATGTCGTCATCAACGAGTTCAATTTTACAGTTTGAAACGTCTATTCCCGTTTCTTCCAATACTTCTCGAATAAGTGCTTGTTCTTTGTCTTCGCCTTCCTCTACTCCACCACCAGGGATTTTCCACGTATCAGGATATACTTCGCCTTTGCTTGAAAGCGCTACAAAAAGTTTTTTGTCGCTTGAATATATATGCGCTCCGACAATCACCCTTTCAATGGTTCTCATACTCCGTAATTGTACATCTTCTCTTATTCTAGTCTTTTGCAAAACACTAGAATAGTGGTGGCGCGGGTAGTAAGCGCGTGACGAACCGAGGTTCCATCACTGCGTTTAAGTACCAATCCTGCGATCGCCAATTTACGTATATGATCGGAAGCGTTGACATAGCCTATTGAAAGCCGCTCGGCAATCTCCTCTACCGAAAGCTCCGGCTGTGCTTGAAGTAGATTCAATATTTCCAGACGACGATGATTTGCAAAACCTTTTATGATTCTTTCAAGCTGGCGGTACGATTTTGGCTTCCCTAGAGCAGGTCTGTTTGAGAGTGCATTTTTCATAGCCGCACCACTCTACTCTTTATTACGTAATTTTGCAAAAGACTAGAATATAACTAAGGAAGAGGAAGAATTTGAAATCGCTCTACCTTTTCCCCCTTCCACTCAACAACTTCTCTCCAATCTTTTAGTGGGCGGGTAAATAAAGCC
Organism: Candidatus Parcubacteria bacterium; assembly: GCA_014379165.1. GTDB lineage: Bacteria > Patescibacteriota > Minisyncoccia > Phycocordibacterales > SBAW01 > GWA1-54-10. The sequence continues at coordinate 3,923 of JACMMG010000061.1, read as the reverse complement.
GCGTCGGGGTTTTCATGCATTGGCTCGTACACAACCATCCACACATCCTCGTTGCTGTGGAGTGCTAGCCCCACAACTTTATATGTATCGCCTTTGTAATGTTTATATACCTCTCCCGCTCTTGGAGCATCATCTGGTATCGGCGGCACCGGCGCTCCTTTGGTCATAATTTTGCTTTGATTGCTTCAATAAGTTCTGGAAAATCCAATTTATCTTTATCCCCGCCGAAGTGCCCCTGATCAGTAAATTCATGATATTCCGTTTCGAGATTTTCCTTAATGTAGTGAGGTTGTTCTAAAGGAATAAATGGATCGTCAGTAGACGCAAACTGGATGATCCACTTTTGATTCTTTTTTATTGTGTCCCAATTCCACGGATTTTTAAAATAGCCGCTAATCCGTTCACTTTCTTCTCCAAGGTCGGTATAGCACGCCCCTACTAGCACAGAGCCAAGAATTTTATGCCTTTCTGCATACCGCATTGCAGCAACCGCACCTGAAGAATGACCGATAAGAATTGTTTCCTCATCGGCACCGAGTTCTTTAATAAACGGAAGCCAATACTCTTCACGAGCCATGACAGGGTCAGGAAACTGCACGTTCGTAGTAGGAATACCCAGCTTTTCCAATTGCTTCTTAACGTACGGCAACCAATTACTTTCTGGCGTACTTCCTCCATTGCCCGGTATCAATATCGCTTTCATATTAGAATTTTACCTCTAAAATAAAAACTCCGCGGCTACAAGAGCCGCGGGCAAATTAATAGGGTTCTTCTCTATAGATGCCAAGGAGAAGAAAAGAACGGTGCGAATTTCTGACGTCGGTTGCGCCGTATAGGAGGCGCCGCCGTGGACGGTCGTTTTTGCTCGCGAACCTCCGCGTGCGATTTGATCTTAATGATCGCGCCCTGCTTCTTCCGCTTCACCCGCGTCCGATACTTTTTCGTCTTGGGCATTCAAGCCTCCCTTTCATTGCATTCACGCAAGACTATACCACATGTTTAAAAAATTTCTATCTCCTAATCTATTCTGTAATTTTGCAAAAGACTAGAATAAGCCTGAATAAGAGCTTTATAATTTATATTCCTGATACGGATTATCGGGGAAATTTAGTTCATCAAACAAAACATACTTTGTCGGGGTGATTTTATAAGGCAAGTGGCCATCTGCCCCACTTATAAGTGCCTCTACTCGCTCCGGAGACATGCCGTAGCGCTCGGCATAAAACTTCATGGCCACGCGCATTTCTTCTTTGTCAGTAATTTCTTTTGCTATGCCTTGAAATTGAATGCCGCGGCCAGGGTTTTTAGGGTCGGGCGAATGTACAATTGTTCCTGCAACTTTTTCATTCTCCCTCAGTTCGCCCGAGTGGCGGCGATTAGGCCGTGAGATCCAATACAAATTCAAACTCTCATCAAATGCAAAATATACATTGCAAACCCACGGCTGGTTGTTTTTAGATGTTGCCAATTGCATAAGTTTAGATTCTGCCAAATATTCCTCAATCAATTTCCGTAAGTCCTTCTCCATATCTTAAATTCTACCTCTAAAATAAAAACTCCGCGGCACGAATTGTCGCGGATGGAAAGCTTGGTGAACTAGAAATCTAGTAGGCCTAGGTCCGTTCGAATTTCAAGTCGAGCAGGGAGTGCTCGCCATCAAACCACTTGATACTGACGTGCTCTCCTCCCTTCAGCCGATGTCGGGTGCCAGGTTTACCTCCCACAGTTTCAACGACTTCAGGCTTGTGTCTCACCCCACCAGTCCGTGTGATGGTCACCTGAAACCCATCAGCGATCTGAAGTGTGTGGAAGTAGATCGACATAAAGCCGTCGAAGAATACACTGTAAAGACCGTAGAGGTCGGAGTTAAAGTCTGCATTGCCGGGGGTCAGTATTCGCGAATAACCGAGCGGAACTTTGAGTGTGTGTTCCGGCTTAAGGCCAGGCCCTTCTACTGGTGCTGCCGTCATTGGAGTCACCTCTTCCTCTAGTTTGTTCCAGTCACCACAGTACTCTTTCCTATATTTTTAATCAATAAGATTTTGCTCTTTAAGCCACGTGAGGATCAGTTTGCCGGGCTCGGTTGCACGCACCATATCCGCATAGGTAAACCATGTAAGTTCTTCTATTTCGCTTTGGGGCGAAACAGTTCCCTCAAAATCGGCACTATATCCTGCAACCTGCACCATCACACCGTCAGGCAACCCGTGTGCCTGTGCTTTAAAAGTTTGTACGTGCCGTATTGTTTCGGGTTTTACATTAACCCCTAGCTCTTCTTTGATCTCGCGAATCAAGGTTTGTTCGTCGCTTTCGCTTCCCTCGCGCTTACCGCCTGGGGCATAAAATTTGTCTTTATTGTAGCTGCGTACAACAAGCAGCTTCCGCTCCTTAATATAAAACCACGCGATTTTGTCTATTATTTCAGCCATATGGTTGTTACTAATCTTGAGCAACAAGAAGATGAATATGAAAATGTGCAGGGATTGATTTCTTTTTCGTTGTCGCCTCAACTAAGAACTCATAATCCTGATTGAGTATGCCTTTCTTAAGTTCTTGATATTCCATCCAGGCCTCGCGCGATACACTCGCTTCTGTCACATGCTGAAGTGGCACTAGCATGTGATGCATGGTGGCTACTTTGTCATAGGGAAATTTATTGTTCATAATCTTCCAGTATTTAAAGGTAGCAAGAGTAGGAGCCACACATAATGGGCACGCACCCGCAAGACCGCCTTGCGCTATAAATGCATCGTATACCGCTGCCATATTTTTAGTACGAAACGTTCCCATAGTTTGATTTTATTGTAGTTTACTCCCTATGGCGACAGATTGCTTCATCAAACTCCGAAGGACGGCCCTCCGGAATTTGAAACCCCTGCTTGCCCCGTAATCACAACAACTTTATCTTTCATACTCCTAATTAACCTTGTATTGATCTTGACCGGTTGTGAGGAGATTTATGAGTGATTGTGTCGCCATGTCGCTGGTTATTTTAAGCTCAGTAGTAGTGTTGAAGGCATTTGAACCATTAAATGAGTACCATGTATGGAAAGGAAGGTTTTTAAATACCTCGTTTTTTGCCGGATAGTCCGATGCAGCTCGAATATGTCCGCTTTGAAGTGCCTTAAGAAGCGCCGCTTCATCGATAATCTCGGGATGCATAAAACTTATGAGGAGAGCTTTGTCTTTCATTAATCCGATCTCTTTTTCTCTCAAATAGTTTTCTCCGGCATCCTTTGAAACGCAAAGGAAAATGACGTCACTTTCTTTAAGAAGTGCTTCCTTTTCCTTAAACATGGCGTTAAGCTTTTGTGCCGCGTCATCGTGATGATGCAGGCTTGTGTATGCAATTGATGCGGGGCGGAAAGGCAGGAGCATCTGTGCTATATGTCTGCCAATTCTCCCAAACCCCATGATGCCTATATGCTGACCCTCAATGCCCAGCGTTGTCATAAAAGATTTTTCTCCCGCTCTGCCTATTTCAAAAAACCCTCTGTTCATGGCAAGCGCCATACCAAGTGCCCACTCCGCAACAGCGTGTGTTGGACCATCAGGAGCGTTGCTTATAGCAATGCCTTTTTTAGTTGCATACTCCCAAGCCGGAATAAAGTCTTTATATCCAATCCCACAAAAAGAAATGGCCTTAAGCTCATCAGCGGCATCTATAACTTTTTCCGTAACACGGTCTAAACCGCCTAAAAGGTAGCCAACCTTACCCTTAACCCCCTCTATTAACTCATCCTCAGTGGGTTCAGGCTTATCGAGCCGCTCAATCTTAAACCCCGCATCCTTGAGCATCTTTTCATGCTCCGAGAAGATAAACAGTGAGTCGGTTATAAGTATCTCCCCTTTCATACCCCTAGTATATAGCCCACAATCAGTAATTTGCGAGGGCATACGGAAGATGGCAATTGAGGGAGGGC
>JACMMG010000060.1 GCA_014379165.1 Candidatus Parcubacteria bacterium | reverse complement strand
TGCTTTCTTATGTGCCATGTGTCCTGTATAGTACCAGTTATGGACGATATGGGCAAGCCTGCCTGGCCGGTAGGCAGGTGGTGGCAAAGACTTCTTCTCCCGGCCATTATTGTACTGGTTGCGGTCGCATCCTTTGGTCTTGGACGCCTTTCAGCGCTCAAGGAAATAAAAGGCGAACTCGTTATTCATCAACCGGAGTGGAATCTGTAACCCCTATGTGGAAGCAATCAAAGAGAATACTCATATTCATTGTAGCCGTGATCTTTTTTGTCTTAGGGCTCATTGGTCTTGTGGTACCCATCATGCCGCAATTCGTTTTCTTTGCCGTTTCTATCATTCTTTTTTCTATTCTTTCGCCTTCCATTCAGAAAAAAGTTGAGTTCTATACCCGCAAATACCCCAAAGTGCATAAAATGGTTGTTAAGATCGACAACTGGATTCGCGGTGTAATAGGGGAGATATAAAACCTAGGAGTATGATTGCAGTTGATGTAGAAGCAAGCGGCATTGGCCCCACAACTCACTCGATAGTGTCGGTGGGTGCCCTAGACCTTACGGATCCGTCGCGCCTTTTTTATGAAGAATGCCGGGTGTGGGAAGGCGCACATATTAACGACGACTCACTGCTCGTCACCGGTTTTACGAAACAAGAGGTCACAGACCCTGCCCGTCAAACCGAGGCCGACCTGGTGCATAAATTTGCAGCTTTTGCAGAACCTTCTAATGACAGAACTCTAGCCGGACAGAATGTCTCTTTTGATCGGGATCTTCTCCAGGCAGCCGCAGCACGTGCGGGCCACACTAACTGGCCGTTTGCGCACCGCACGATCGACACACATACGCTTTGTTGGATGCATATGGTAAAAAGGGGACTGACTCCCCCAGTAGATGTGCAGCATAAGCGCTCCAGCCTCGACCTTGATGCAATACTTAATTACTGCGGCATTCCCATGGAGCCTACACCTCACAATGCTCTTACGGGGGCGAAGAGTCATGCGGAAGTAATCTCCCGCCTTTTATATGACAAGAAGCTCCTTCCGGAGTTCCAGCAGTACGATATTCCTTGGAATGTATAACTGCTGTTCAATAGAATTTTAGTGCTATCATTTTGATACATGCCACCCACTCCAGAGCAACCCGTAAATGAAGTTACGGTATCCGCGGTATCTAATGGAAAATGGACTAATAAGTATCTCCTCGGAACTTTTGTCTTGCTGGGGTCTTTGGTAATAGTGGTTTCGGCTGGGATTGGTTTTTTCTTGTATTCTGCTAAGCAAGATACTCCCTTGCTTTCGGAGGACGCCTCCGCAGATAATCAAACACCCAGTCTCGCGACTTTATTAGTGGCAAGTACTACAACTCCTCTTGCTATCTCTACTTCTTCATCCCAACAATTTACTACCTATGCCAATAAAAATGGGTTCCAAATTCAAATACCTGCAGAAGGGTGGTTAGTAGGAGAAGAGGTGAAAAAAGATCCAAATACAGGTAATACAATGTATGTAGTTTTTACTAATAGTGGTACCGCTGACGGGTCACTCTTTTTGCACGGTGGTATAACTGTGGAATCTGTTTCCCTCATTCCCTATGGTTCTAATCTGAATAATTTTGTGGACTTAGCCTTACAAGGCATAACACTTACTAAATCTAAAATCACCTTGGTCGCAGACCAGAAAATAATACTTCCCAATGGAATGCAGGGAAGAATGATTGAATTAGCTAAAGTAGATCAAGATGGTACTAAATATCGTACTGTCCATTTTTATACTCCTAAAAAATTAGGCAGTGAGGAAGAGGCTTTCTTAGTACTTGGAATAGGAAGAGAAGAAGAATGGGATCAGTATTCCGTAAAGGAAAGCGTTTTATCATTCCGCCCCTCTAATTAAAGCTAGATGTTTTTTTAATGAAATATCCCCTTATTTTAAGGGCTTAAAACGACCTTATTTTTTGTCAAGGGGTTTGATTGACTCTATTGACAAAAGTGTGCTATCATTATCTTATCTCCGGCGTCGAACCGGGGCGTTTTTATTTCAGCTATAGGGGTCCCTATGGACGCTTATAGGGGAAATCAGCTAATTAGGTATATGAACATTCATTTATGCATTTCACTCTTGGTCTCGCTCTGGCAGTCTCTGCGGCCTTAGGTGGAAGTTCTTTGCAAACAACTATCTCTTCAGACTTTATGCCCAAGGCACAAACCGTTGAAGAATATACTCGCGACTATTTTGTCGACATTCCTGTCATGGTTGCCATTGCCGGCTGTGAATCTCACTTTAGGCAATTTGATAAGAACGGTAACGTTCTTAAAAATCCCAACAGTACTGCGGTAGGAGTATTTCAGATCATGGCCTCGATTCACCAGGAATCTGCCGATGAGAACCTCAATATAAACATCATGACCATCGAAGGTAACGCAGCGTATGCTCGTCACCTCTATGAGGAGAAGGGTACTAAGCCCTGGAACAGCTCAAAGGCATGTTGGAGCAAAACCGACACCACCTCAAAGACTCTAGCCATTGTAGCGATAAACAAGTAATCAAAAACAAAACCGCCCCCTAAATCAGTAAGACTGATCGGGCGAACAAAACACCCTCCAATTGGAGGGTGTTTTGTTTTAGCCGGGCGGTTTTGTTATGTGGTGGAACGGCTTGTGTGATGGTTTATAAAGGAGTAGTGTACTCGGCAGATTAGAGCAATTCGTGGGGAGAGCCATGAAAAAGTCAGGCAAAACAAAGAAAATCCGGTTTGCCTTGTTGAAGATCCAGTTGACCGCAGAGGGCAGAAAGACGCTCGAAGATCTGCGAGTTGCCGCCAAGAAGGCGACTGGCGATGAGGTCGTCTTTACCGCTATCCGGAGACTTGGCAAACGCCACGGCATCAGGGTGCCGAAATACAAGGATGCGGACATGTTTGCATTGGTGCGGGGTGGTCTCGCACCGATCGAAAACGTCCGTCCTATGCGGATGCCAAAATGGATGCCTGCCAACGCGGACGTGATCATTCCCATCGTGGGGGAAGCTATATGGCGCTATGATCTGATCCGCGTACTTGGGGCTTCCTCCTTTAAGCAGGTCGTGAGACAAGCAATGCACGATTACCACAAGGAATTGTGGGAAAAGCAGGAGGCGAGCCGAAAGAAATAATTTACTGGCATCTAGTGCCTATCTACGCGCCGATTTTCCGGCGCGATTTTGTTATTGAGTGGGGAAGTGGGTCCCCTATTTTGCCGAGATTTTTTTAGAAACTTCGGATCAACCCCAACGTCATACCACACGATACTGAATCGGCTTGCTCAAGCAAATTTAAGACTTCAAGAAAACTGATCATATAAATGACTGCAACAGTTCGGGGGATACGTTTTATTCGTTTTGAGCCCAGAGTTATTGGCAGCATTTTCCGATGCTTGCCAGCAGGGGACGCGTCGGAAAATGTCTGACTACCTTTTGCGATGTATAAGACCGCTTCCCTTAGTACTTAAGGGATTATACGTCGCAAAAGGTATATGGGAAGGACTTAACACATAGAAATATGTGGATAAGACAGTGGAAAACGTAACCCCCGCGGGCGCAAGCGCCTGCGGGGGTTATAACATACACAATAGAGATCTTTATTTGACAAAAATAGAAATTTCTTTTATTCAAAAGTGCCTCCTGGCTAAGCATAGGCACTTTGAAAAAAGAATAACTTATTAATAATGTCAAATTAATGTGGTTCCAAAGAACAAATCTCGATAATCAAATCGAGGAATATTACGAATGGAAGAAAAAAGATTCACCAATAGTAGCAGAAATAGATAAAGAGTGGCTAAATAAGTTCGCACGATATTCTCGATTTGAGACAGTCGAGAATATCACCCAAATTGAAATATTAAGATTCAGAGAAAAGATTTGGTCAGAAGGATCTAAATACCCGATGCTAGACTCAACTCGAGCAATTAGATGCTTCCTACGCTATTTTAAAGCGAGGAAATACCCTTGTTTATCTCCTAGGGTCTTGGAACAAGTTAGATAAGAAAGATTTAGAGCTATTCTGGCCGGTAGGGGAGCCGGCCGAGTACTCTTGGCCAAAGGCTTGACTAATTTCTTCTTGTGTTGGCATTCGTGTATTCTCACGATATTGCCACCATATAAGTCCCAAAAACATTACACCTGTTGCCAATAAAAAGACAACTAAAGACTTATATATCATTGGGAACTAATCTATCGTAAACCAATGAAAAAGTACAGACCACATAAAACCTGCTGACACACCCATAGCCGTCATCCAAAAAAAGAAATTCAATGCTTCGTAGACTGTCATGATAATAATTTCTTAACCATCCATGCACACCACATGGGGACCATTAATGAAAAAGTAAACAAGACCCAATACGTCGATATCATTTGCGCTATACCAGTTTCCATATCTATTTACGATTACTTCTAAAATTCCAAACAATAAAGCCAAAACTCAAAAAGAACAATATTATTCCATTAAACAAATCTTGGTTATCGTTGTTCAAAACTATCGTAGTCGTTGAAGCTGTTGTTGTAGCTTCTTCGTCAGGAGGTGGATCCTCTGCAGTACAACTAGTCCCGTCATCGTCAATACATATATCAAGAATATCCCCAGAAAAATCGGCATCATTATAAATAAAGAAATTACAGACGCTATTTGCCCCTCCGGATGTAGAGAACGAATGTTCTTCCACCGAAACTGATGTAGATTCATGAGTTGGTTCGTTAGCATTACAAGTACCACCATATTCAACGGGTCCACCAGTTCCACTGAGGGTCATTGTAAAATAATAAGTTGTTGGTGTTGTAGGGAGAGGGAAGTTATCTACCGCTTGGTCAGAAAATACGGCTGTACCACCAGTACTCCAACCGGTAATACTTCCATCACCAGTACATGAAACACCAATCAGGGTATAAGTATCAGAACAAACTACATTGTATGAAGCAGCAGAAGCTCTTGCAGGTAATATAAAACAAATTGTAAATATCAAAACAAAAGCAGTAATCCAAAGAAGTTTATGTTCTAAAAGTGTTTTCATTTTAATAATATCTAACTCGCTTATAACCATCTTCTAAACAAACACGAACTTCCTTTATAAGTGGGGGAGGGGCAGACCGTTTAATTTTCTGTAAGGTATCGAATATTTGAGTGTAGTGTTTACGAATCGTAAATAATCTAAAATTAAGAATATTTACATTGGCAAATTTATTACTATCCTCGTCATAACCTTGAGGATCTAATTCTGTAACCATACAAAATCCCCATACAAACTGAACTGGAGGCTTTGTAGCAGAAGGTCTTCGGGACCCGACAATTTTTCGTATATGTAAGAGGTGATTGACAAGACGTCTAAAGGCTTTATCAACCTGTGCAAAATCCTGAGCTGATCCATAGAATTCGATTCCCATTTTGGCACCTTGGGTAAGCCACCTTCTAACATCCATAGTAAGTTGCTCCCACATTCTTGCGTCAAAGTAATTTCCAACTTCATCACATATAACATCGGCATTTTGTATTTCAATGAGTTCAGATAAATTTGACCAGTAAAAAATAGGAATCCCTAATTCTTCTTTACAATACTTTTCAAAAGGATCAGAAAATTTCAAATTACTCCATATGGGGCGTGGAGCTGGTCTTGCACCCTCCCCATACTTTTTTTCATATTTTATTTGTCCTAATCTTTCCCAATCATTTAACTGTTTTTCATACCATTTACAGTTACGATATGCTAAGTCTGTAACAAGCATTGCTAGCTTGAGAGATTTACCTGACGATTCAAGACCCGAGAAAATAACTTTCATATACTAGATTTAATTAGATTAATCACTCCTTGGACCGGATATAAAGTCCCCAAAATCCAACCAACAGCAAGACCGATGAAAGTGTTAGAAATAAAACGGATAACTCGGAAGAATGTGTTAAGAGCATACATACTTATGAAGATTTAACACCAAAGATTAATCGATAAAACCACATAAGAATTATGAACGCCCATATAACACCTTCTGTAAAAACAATTATTGTAAGAACAATAAAAAACTGTCCTATATTCAAAAAGAAAGTCCAAGGCTTCAAATAACCCCAAATCGAAACAATAGAATCATGCGCGGCAGGAGGAAAGGCACCAGTGGGAAGTAAATAAATAATCCCTCCTAATACTCCTAACAGAGCTCCAATTTTTATTGCTGAAAAAAGAAAATTAAACATACTATTGTAATCTACCAATTAAGCCTCCAACCCTTCGATACATGTACCAAACCCACATCCCCCAAAAACTAACTGCTTGAAGAAGAAGAAAACCAGATAAAACAGCAAAGGGAAGATACTTCATTACCGTATCTGTAGTAACAGTAAGGTTAGGAATCATATTAGTATTTAAAACGCTAAAAGAAGTAGAACTAGCAATATTTAAAGCAATTAAAGTAGTTGAACCAGTCGTACCAGAAGTATCAATATCCTCAAATGTATTTATAATTCCAATAAAATAACTAAAGGGTATTTTATTTCCAATTGCATCAGCAAGATTTGCAAAATAATCGACAATATCATTACCGGTTGGTTCTGTAGTTCCATCAGGAATACCGATCAAACCTCCAACAGAATTTGTAGTAGAGGCACTAAAAGGGGACCCTAAAGTATTTTGTGTAACAACAGAAAAATTATATGTATCTCCATACAGTCTTGTACTAGAAGCATTTTCTAAAAATGGCCTCCAAGAATAAGCAGCCCCCTGAGAAAGAATTACACTATCAGAAAAAGTAGAAACACCAGACGTGGTTATAGGTTGCACAACATAAGCAGGAGAAGCAGTAACTCCTAATTGTTGAATTTCAACACCTGAATAAATATAAAGAGGGGAGTCTAATCCACTATTTAAATAATCAAATTGAAAATCTACAATTGTTGAAGGGGTAACCATACTTGGAGTAGGAGTATATGTATGTCCTGAACCATAAGAATAAATTCCACTTTCACTAGATAAATCTAAAGCAGTAATAAGTTGCCAATATGCATCTTTAACAATGGTGTCGTTTAATGAACATGGAGAACTTCCGTTATATGTTCTACACCAACCTAAATTTGTAGAAGAAGCAGTTTTTCCATAAACATAAATTCCAGCAAAACCAGATATGTGCACCATGTAATATTTACTTGATTGCAAAGTATATTCATCAAGTGCAGAAAAAGTAACTTTAGTTTTTACGTTAGGTGTTGAAGATAAAGAAGAAGTTGAAATGTCGCCATCTAAAATTTCCGCACAAGTTGTATAACCTGCGTCATCACACTCATTAATTTGGATTGAAATACTATGTGTAGTTCCCTCAACATAAAAAGAAAATGCTTGAAATTGTCCTGAAATATTGTTTCCAATAAATTGAGTTCCACTATCCGCAACAGCAGATTTCGTACCTGAATCAGATTGCTGATAAACAGTTGCAGATGCAAAAAAGGGTACTCCAAAAAAGAGTAACCCTATAATGCCCGCAAGATTTATATAACGACGAAACATGAAACTAGAATTTCTTTCCAGTAACGTATTTCTTGAGATAGCGCCAACCGAATCCAAGAGCCACAAGACCCAACGCTACTGCGACTACTGAGCCGAGAACGAAAGTCATAATGGAACCAAGGTCCGTAAAGGTGCTAGTCAAAAGCGCCGTAGTTGAAGCAATGCCCCACATAAGTTTTTTTGATTAGTTTGTGTAGATGACGATCCTGCTTGTAGCTAGGGATAGTGGTTTCGACCCTATACGATTGTTTCCTCATCAGATTCCCGTACATCTCTCATTTCTCTGATAGTGAGTTTATAAAGCTTTTCTCCATTCGGGATACGAGCATCTACTGTGCAGACGACCTGCTTGCCTTTATATTTTGAAAAATCTGCCTTACCGGACCCGAGAGTTACAACCGACTCATCATCACACTGAATAAAATTCTTATAGAACTCTACAAGCTGTCCTGTCGACTGGTCATTAAAGGATCCTTTTTCAACTGCAACGACAGTACCTTCGGTATAAAATTTCATATATCTTTACGTTACTTAATTAATCAATCGCGCCTACGGCGCACTATGAGGACCGGGGGAGCGGCGCTTCGCGTTGCGCGCGAAGCGCCGCTTAAATTTCTACACCTAAACTCAAAGACCTAATGGTCGGTTCCGTTCCGGAACCGGCTGTTATGGTGCCCTCTCCTAGTCCAAAAAAAATCAAAAGATTTTCTTTGTTTCGGAGAAGGGAATCACCGTTCCGTATACCGGCCCTCTGTTTTAGGCGAGGGACCACAAGGTGTCTCTGATTCTTAAACTCTGCCCTAAGCAGGACTTCGAAGGACCTCCAAAGGTAAGCCCAATCCTGCATAGGGTAGAGCCGGCAAATACGATTGGCACAGCTCTTTGCTCTTTAAACTCGCACTCAGAGAATGACCCCTCCGCGAGCAAGGCTCTAATAGCCTTACAGGCATTGTAGGGTCGCAAAAGGTATATTGTGCGACCCTTATATACTTAGAACGGACAGCTGCCCTGCTACAATACATATGCATGTACCACGACGATTTGCGCGCGCATCTGTCCCCCGCTGAGCACCGCGTCTTTAAAAAACTTCGCACGCCGTCCCTCATCCAAGACTATCTAGACCACTCCCCCATAAATTTTGAATTGGCGGGGGAGACCAACCTTTCGCCGCGCCGAGTTTTAAGAGAAAAACGTATGCATTGTCTTGAGGGTGCAGTATTTGCCGCCGCTTGCCTCGCCTATCATGGTAAAGAACCTCTTTTAATGGACTTACGAACACAACGGTACGACGATGACCACGTGGTAGCGCTTTTTAAAGAAAATGGTTTATGGGGAGCGATGAGTAAAACGAACCACGCGATACTGCGATGGCGCGACCCGGTGTATAAAACGGTGCGCGAACTTGCAATGTCATACTTCCATGAATATTTTTTATGGAAGAACGGTAAAAAAACATTGCGAGCCTATTCGAAGCCCTTTAATTTAAAAAAGTACGGGGCAGGGTGGGTTACAGATGAGAAGGACCTTGATTATATATCGATAGATCTTGATGACTCTCCGCACTTCCCTATTGCACCCAAAAACATGATGCGCAAACTCCGCCCCGCCTCACTTATCGAACGCAAATCTTTAGACAACGAAGAATGGCACAAAAAAGGATATCGTAACTAAAACGTCCGAACCCATACGGTTCAGACGTCCTATCCCGGGAACAATGTTTAAATTCGTACGGCGATTAAGGGTGCCCTCTCCCTCTCGCTTACAAGAAAGTGTACGAGGAGTATCATGTAGATGAGATTAAGAAGCTGCAGGGCACAAAACTCTGTAGAACCGGAGAATTATAACTAGTTTTTGATGCCCACTCCCCTTTTAAAGAGATACATTGCCACAATACCGAATGCTAGTGTTAGTCCTATTAGGATAGAAAAACAAAGTGCGAGAGATACGTCCGAGACCCCAAGAAAGCCGTACCGGAATGCATTTACCATGTATAAGATCGGGTTAAAGAGCGAAACCTTTTGCCAAAATTCTGGGAACTGCTGAATGGAATAAAAGATGCCGCCAAGGTAGGTCAATGGGGTAAGTACGAATGTTGGCACGATTGATATGCCATCAAACCCCTTAGCGTAGATGCCGTTAATCAGCCCCGCAAAAGAGAAAAGAAGTGAGGTAAGGATAAGTGCCGCAATAAGTACGAAGAAATTTGCTATCGCAATCTGTGTAAAGAAAAGCGATACGACAAGTACCAGTATGCCAACGAGAAGTCCTCGCAATACTCCCCCACTTACAAAGCCGGCAATTACTACCCAGTCCGGCATCGGAGAAACAAGTATTTCATCAATTGTGCGCACCCACTTAGCAAAGTAAAAGGTCGAAACGGTTTCAGTATAAGAGCTCGTGATAACTGCCATCATGATAAGGCCGGGCACAATGAACTGAATGTACGAAAAGCCATGAATAGGCTGAAGCTGAGAGCCAATGAATGTACCAAACACAATGAAATAAAGTGACGTTGTCACAACCGGTGGCAAAAGGGTTTGCGACCAAATGCGTATAATGCGCACTACACCGCGGCGCATCATTGTGTAATATGCTGTAACTATTTGTGAAGGTTGCATATGCTATTGGGTCAAAATTTCTTTTTCTTCGCTTCCGATAAGACCCAGATAAATATCCTCAAGCTTCTCCCCCGCACTGCGTTTAAGAAGCGCTTCCATTGGCTCGTGGACAACAATCTCGCCCTTATTTATGACGGCAACCGTACGGCACAGCTGCTCAGCCTCTTCGAGATAATGAGTTGTAAGGATGATAGTGGTGCCGTTCTCATTCATTTTTCGCAAGAAGGTCCACATTTGCCGTCGCAGCTCGACGTCCACCCCCGCGGTCGGTTCGTCCAAAATCAGGAGTTTGGGCTTATGAATAAGCGCGCGAGCGATCATAAGCCGGCGCTTCATGCCCCCTGAAAGCTTCTGCGAAGGTTCATTACGCTTTTCCCAAAGCCCTAAGTCTCGAAGAATAGGCTCGGCATTGCTAATGGCTTGTGCGCGTGGAATACCATAAAACCCTGCTTGGTCGACGATGATATCTATTACCTTTTCAAAAATATTGAAGTTGAATTCCTGTGGTACGAGCCCGATGTATGTTTTTGCACGCGACGCATCCGTATTTACATCATGACCAAAAATGCTTGTCTTCCCTTCACTTTTTACTACCAGTCCAGCAAGAATACCGATGAGCGTGGTCTTTCCTGCTCCGTTTGGACCAAGCAAGGCAAAAAAATCTCCCGCTTCAATATCGAGGCTAATACCTTTTAGCGCTGCGACACCGCCCGGGTACGTCTTGCTCAGATGTGCGACAGAAACTGCTTTTTCCATGGTTGGTGAACAGTATAGCATATTCCCTCTTTTCTCTCACTTTGCTAGCGAATAGAGGTTCCTCGGAATGAACCTATATTCACGTCGCTCGCTCGGAAAAGAAAACAAGCTTTCTTTTCTCTCACTTTGCTAGCGAATCAAAAACTCCCCCGCTAAAAAAGCCAGGAGAGTTTCTGACAAGAGGATACACGTCCTACATTGAAGAAGTGGCAGCAGGTTTGCCTTTTGTCATAACGAGCATCCAGACTGCAGAGAGTCCGACAAGCACATAAACGACAGCTTCAACCATAGGCCAACTTCCAAGCAGGATGTTTACGATATTCCAACTCATATCGCCGGAAATAAGCATGCTTAGGCCAACAAGACCCCACGTAACTCCGCCGATCACAACGAGCCAATATCCAATAAGTTCAACAATTTTCATTTTGATATAAGAAATAGTACAAAAATAAAGTGTACGGTTCGACCCGCCGCCCCCTTAGTATGAAGGATTCACGACGGCTCTCAAGGGAGGGGTGTGCATATCCGTAATTACATTAAAACCCGGGCAAATAAGAAAGTGGGTTGAGATAGGCATTGAGGGGGGCAATAGGAATAGTCAATGTAGAGCCGCTTTTGCAGGTGTATTGCTTAAAGGCCACTGAATTTGCAACGTATACGCTAAAGTGCAAATGCGGTCCCGTAGCGTAGCCGGTATTGCCAGAAAAACCAACAACCTGTCCTGCGGCGACCACGTCGCCTTTTTTAACATTGATAGTAGAAAGGTGGGCGTAGAGAGTTGCCAACCCATTGTCGTGCTTAATAAGGACCCATTTGCCGTATTGGCACAGCGGTACGGCGCCTTGGTTCACTTCAAATATCGTTCCGGTGCGGGCTGCACGCACAGACGTGCCTACGGCTGCGCGAAAGTCTATACCGTCGTGCGTACCCGATGAATACAGGCGTCCGGAATCGGAGGTCCTTCCAAATTGCTGAGTGATAAAAATATCGTCAAGCGGCCAGCGTAATACTCCACTTCCTGCCGCAGGAATATTTGTTGGATCGGCGCTTCGCAATTGTGAAGCTAAGTCAAAGAGCGTCTTTTCAAATGCGGCCTGCTCCGCTTGCTTTTGTGCGATCTGTGCCTGATACGTGGCTTCCTTGCTTTTGGTATCCTGCAAAAGTTTGTTTTGCGTGCCCTTTGCAGCGTCAAGGCCCTGCTTTTGCTGTCCCAACTGCGAGCTTAGGCTCGCAAGTTCTTTTCGCTTACTTTCGGCTTCGTTCTTGTCGCCTTCTAAGTCGGTGCGCAACGCGGAGAGATCTTGTATCTGATTTTGCAGGTCGATGCGCAAGGTCGAAAGGTTGGCTGCTTCGTCAAATACTGAAGAAAGCGTGCCGCTTGAAAGAAGGCTCAGCACCATTGGCTCCTGATCAAACGCGCTTAACTCCCGCAGCATAGCCCCTACACCTTCTTGAGAATGAGAGATCCGGGCGGCTGTGTCCCCTATCGAGTCGGAAAGAGTATCTATTTCGAGATCTTTTTTGTCTATTTGTGCCTGAGTAAGTGAAATACTCTTCTGGATTTTTTGAATACTCAGGTTAAGTTCGTTAATAGCTTTCTGAAGCGTTTGTTTTTCTGCGGTAGTGGTAGTGAGCTGACGCTGGAGGGCCGCTATTTCAGCCTGAATTTGTTTTATACGGGTATTGCTCGCGTCTATCTGTGCCTGGAGCTGGTCCGTGTTTTGCGCGTATACAGGTAGCGTCTTTACGCCTGAAATAACTATCAGAACAACAAGAGCAATCAGTACGAGGGCGCGCTGCATTCCCCTTATTTTAGCATCTCTAACGCGTTTTTTAAACGCGAAATAGTCTCCTCTTTCCCTAAAAGAGCTGCCAACGTAAAGGGGTCTGGGGATTTTTCTTTTCCTGAAAGCGCCGTGCGCATGGGCCATAGTACCGTGCTGCGCCCTACCTCGGTTGCATAGGGAAATATCACCTCTTTTATTTTTTCCATCGTGAAAGCTTCATCTCCTATTGGTGCAAGAAGTTCGAGTAGTTTTCGAAGGTGCTGCACGACTTCTTCTTTTTCTGCTTTGGCACTTTGGAGGAGCAATTCTTTATCGGGAGAAACACTTTGAAGGAAGTCATACTCTCCAGTTGCAACAGCATCAACCGCCTCTTTTAGAGTCTGAGAACGCTCTTTCAGCAGCGGAATAATTGCGGGAGATATTGGCGTCTTGGCATATTCATTGAGTATTAGAGAAAACTCTTGGTCTGAGAGTTTTTTTATGTGCTCATGATTGAGCCACTTTAGTTTAATATCATCAAATTTTGCACCTGCTTTATGCACACGCTGAAAACTAAAGGCGTCGATTATTTCCTCCACGCTCATTACTTCTCGCTCATCCCCCGGGTTCCATCCCAGAAAAGCTAAAAAGTTTACAAGTGCATGAGGCAAATAGCCTTCTTCTTTGTAAT
>JACMMG010000059.1 GCA_014379165.1 Candidatus Parcubacteria bacterium | reverse complement strand
TTTTAAATTTTAGCACGAATAATTTGTGATGGGTATCACCATTTGTTTCGACATCGATTGTGGCAGAATACCATTGGGGCAAAAGATGAATCGGTGAATATTGCACCATAAAACGGATCCATGAATCCTTTTTGATCCAAAAAGGTTCGAATGCTTCGCCAAAAGTTCGCACGACGCTCTATCATTAGGCGAAGGTCTTCGTTTAAAAGGATATCTACCGAGCGCAGACGCAAGCGCAGCTCCTCATCTTTAATGCCATACCACTCGTCAGGAAGGGGGGAGAGCGATTTGGCAAGCATGGTCCAGCCACTTGCTTTAAGGGACTGCTGGCCGCTTTTGGTTGTAAAGGAAAGACCTGCGGCTTCTATAAAATCACCCTGATCTACGGTGTCATTAAATAGATCAAATACCTCATTGAGCTCCGTTTTTTGCAAAACGAACTGGATGCGCCCCGTGCCATCAAATATATCGGTAAAAATGATGCCACCTTGCTTGCGAATGGAAAGTACCCGGCCCGAAAGAGTTGCGGGCTTCTCCGCATGATCAACAAAGACCTCCAAAAACTCTTTTATAGAGTGCGAACGGTTAGAGTGAGCAGGGTAGGGGTCGATACCTCTTTCTTTTAAAATAGCCAGCTTTTTAAGCCGGTCTTCACGCATAGTTTCGCCACTGCTCATCGTGTTACTTATGATACCAGCGAAGCCCTAAATGTAGAAGAGGCCGTCCCGAAGGGCGGCCTCTTGATCTCTCAGCAGAACGTCATGTCGCGATACTGAAACGAAACCCAGATCAGAAAGAAGGTGAATGCCACCGCGGCAATCGCTCCGATCTGAAACAAGTAACGTTTGTCGCGAGCGGGAAGGCGCTGAAACCCTTCCGCTAATTCTTTTATGTTTTGAAGCATCTCACTCTCCACGAGCTTGAGTTGAGACGCCTTCCTGTACCTTCCTCTCTATTATACACCCAATAGGACCATTTGTCAAGTATTGCGAGAATACACAAGTATTTCCCAATGCGGAGTGTGGATAAACTTTACTAGCTAGAGGCACGAGTAGTTGTAAACTGCATAGCAGTGGGATAAAGTGGGATAACGAACTAAAACAATTTATTCTAAATTGTTCGTCCGATCCCGGAGGGATTTAGGAAAACATGCTGATCGGAGAACACAGACACACGCTCGACAGCAAAAAACGTCTCTCGCTTCCCGCAAAGTTTAGGAAGGAAATAGGGAAGAAGGTCATCGTTACTCGCGGGCTCGACAATTGCCTCTTCTTGTTTGCAGAGGCTCCGTGGAAAAAGATCGTTGCAAAGCTCGAGTCGCTTCCGGTTGGTTCTTCCGACTCTCGAGGTCTCTCCAGGTTTATTCTGGCAGGAGCGCACGAGATTGAAGTAGACAAAGCTGGACGTATCCTTATCCCCGATTTTCTCAAAGAGTTCGCACAGCTTGAAGCTAGCGTTGTTGTAACCGGGGTCTCCGACAGAATAGAAATCTGGAACGAGAAAGCCTGGGAGGAATACCGCAAAGCAATCGAAAAGACGGCGGTGAATATGGCGCAGGCTCTGGGCGAAGTAGGAAGGTTCTAATGTTCTTTTACAAAGTTCTTTTGAAAGTAATACTGCTATGACTCATGCGTTGACTTTTGCTCGTGCCAAGGAGCACCTCACTCGAGAGGAGGGTGCATCTGTGCGCGAGCAAGAGTCAGGGCATACAACGGTACTACTAAGAGAAGCGCTAGAGCTTCTCGCTCCAGAAGACACAGACTATGTTATCGACGCCACACTAGGCTTAGGTGGCCATAGCGAGGCGATCCTCGTACAAGCGAAGGTTACCCTTCTTGGGATTGATGCAGACCCGCAAGCAATCGCTGCATCGTCAAGCAGGCTTGGCCTTTTTGGAGAGCGAGTGAAGCTTGTTGAAGGCAATTTTCGTGATCTTGAGAAGATTTTGCATCACGAAGGAATAGAAAAAGCAGATAAAGTGCTTTTTGATCTAGGCTGGAACAGTACGCAAATGCAATCAGGAAGAGGATTCTCTTTCCGCCACGATGAGCCGCTTTCCATGAGCTATGGAAAGAGCCCCGCCTCTGGCTTTACCGCTCGGGAAATTCTAAATGAGTGGGACGAAAAAGTGCTTGCGGATGTGTTATACGGCTACGGGGAGGAGCGTTACGCACGTCGTATTGCCAAAGCAATCATTGAGCGTCGTGCATTGAAACCAATCGAAACGACGATAGAGCTTGCAGAAATTATTAAAGACGCAGTACCGGCACTTTACCGCCATGGTCGCATTCACCCAGCAACTCGTACTTTTCAAGCATTGCGTATTGCAGTCAATGACGAATTAGGAAGTTTGGAGAAGGGAATTGCGGCAGCGTGGAAGCATCTTGCTCCAAACGGTCGCATCGCAGTTATAACTTTTCACAGCATTGAAGATCGTATAGTAAAAAAACTTTTTGCCGGGTATGCCAAAGAAGGCGGAACGCTCCTTGTTAAAAAACCCCTCATAGCAGACTCACAAGAAATTTCCCACAACCCATCGGCTCGCAGTGCAAAACTGCGCGGAATCCAAAAAATATGAAACGTCACATAACCCACATTGCCATCCCATACACGCCGCTTCTTAACCGCCTGGCACTTGTAATGTGCGCATGTATCGTGCTTTCTCTCTTTTTATACGGAATATTTTTGCTGCAAGCAGTTGTTCATACCGCGGGACGCGCGACAGCCGAGCGTCGCATAGATGCGCTTGCCACAAAAACAAGCGCCCTTGAAGTGCAGTATTTAGCAAAAACAAAGGAACTCACTCCCGCTCGGGCACAAGCGCTCGGGTTCGTTCCTCCCGCAAGCGCATCGGTTATTTACGCTACTGCAGCGTCGCGTTCACTTGGGTATAATTCTTTGCATGGTACACAGTAAGGGTGGCGTAAGCGGGCGGTTTATCGGCAGGGTACGGATGGTAGCTCTCGTATGCATTTTGGCCTCGGTTGTCATCGTAGGAAGGCTCTATCACGTCCAAATACTTCAAGGCGACATGTACGCCGCGCGTGCAGAGGCACAGGCAACACCTCAAACGGCACCCCTTCTTGATCGAAATTCAATTTATTTTACCGATAAAGACGGAAATCCCTGGACTGCCGCTTTCATTCAGCCTCTTGGTACGACAAGCGAATATGAGCGCGTATACCCCGGAGGCTCGCTTGCAGCACAAGAGCTCGGGTTTGTCGCGTACAACAACGACAACGTACGCAAAGGGCGGTACGGCCTTGAACGGTATTACGACCAAACGCTCACCCGGGGAGGTGACTCACTCTATTCAAATTTCTTTGTCGAACTTTTTGGCGCTGCCCGCGCAACACTCTCGGGGCAAACACAAACCGGTGATTTGATCACCACGATAGAACCTTCTGTTCAGGCGGAATTAGAGCGTACGCTCGATACATATGCAAAAGACTGGAGCCCTAAGCTTGCGGGGGGCGTTATTATGGATCCCCACACCGGTGAAATTGTAGCGATGGCTCTGTACCCTACATTCGATCTCAATGCATTTAAAAAAGAAAAAGATATTTCCATTTTTGCCAATCCACTCGTTGAGAACGTATTTGAGATGGGTTCGATCATGAAACCGCTTACCATGGCTGCCGGGCTGGACTCGGGCGCGATTAGGCCAGAAACTACGTATAACGATACGGGAAGAATAACGATCGACAACAAAACTATTAGCAACTTCGATGGCGTTGCTCGCGGCATTGTACCGATGCAGGAAATTTTAAGTCAGTCTCTTAACGTTGGAGCATCTTTCATTGCAACGAAAATGGGGCCTGAGACCATGCGAGAATATTTTCTTAACCGGTATAAGTTTGGCGAAGAAACTGGCATCGATCTTCCAAGTGAAGGCCATGGCCTTGTAGCTAACCTGCAAAGTCCACGAAGGGTCGAATATGACACCGCATCGTTTGGTCAGGGTATTGCACTCACTCCCATTGCAACAGTTAGGGCGCTTGCTAGCCTCGCTAATGGCGGAAAGCTTGTGACCCCGCATCTTGTCCGAGCGGTTGAATACAACACCGGCATCGTGCGCACACTCTCTTGGCAAAGTGGTACACAGATTCTTAAGCCTGAAACGACAGCCGAAGTTTCAAAAATGCTCACTAAAGTTGTTGATACTGCGCTGGTAAACGGAGATATAAAAATAGAGCACTACAGTGTTGCAGCAAAAACCGGGACGGCGCAAATTGCCAATCCTAATGGGGGAGGCTACTATAGCGACAGATTCCTCCATAGTTTTTTCGGATATTTTCCTTCCTTTAATTCTCGCTTTATCGTTTTCCTTTT
>JACMMG010000058.1 GCA_014379165.1 Candidatus Parcubacteria bacterium | reverse complement strand
TTGAAGTCCTGCGCGCTGCAAAAGCGATTCTTATTATCTTTGGCAGACAAGTATCTTTGCAGGGTAAAAAATATATGGACGGCGAGATGGGGGCAACACTCACTGACCATGTCAAATTTGCATTAAGCCAAGGAGCAAAAAATATCTTGGTCATTAACAACACTAGCAAATGGGGAGGGCTGAAAAAGAGCGCGATGGAGCTTTACACATTGCGGTTTTCAAAAGGTCTTCGTAATACCATCATTAAAGATATAAACGAATTTAGTCTATGCATGGTCGCTGACGGAGCGACTATTTTATGTGTGAGCCCTGAGAACTTGCCTGCAGGACTTTTAACGCGAAATAAAGAAAAACTGACAAAGACATTCCAAAGAGGTATTGCTGATGCTCTTGCACTTGAAGAAGAACTGCGTACTCTACTTTAATACAACTGTATGAACTTAATCGAGCACAAAAAGGCACGGCTTGAATATGAAATCCTCGAAGAGTTCGAGGCGGGCCTTGAGCTACTTGGTCATGAGGTTAAAGCTTTGCGTGCGCGCCTAGGTAAACTTGAAGGGAGTCATGTGGTCATCCGTGGAAGCGAGGCTTACTTAGTAGGCGCAAGTATTCCACCCTACCAGCCAGGCAACACGCCAAAAGAATACGATCCTGAGAAAACCCGCAAACTTCTCTTGACTCGAAAAGAGATTGGGGCACTTAGCGGTTTTGAAGGCCAAAAAGGCTTGACAATTGTCCCTATTTCGGTGTATAATAAAGGGAAGGTATTGAAACTGCGTATTGCCGTCGCGCGAGGCAGAAAGAAATACGACAAGCGCGCCGTCATGAAAGAACGCGACACCAAGCGCGAAATAGATAGAACGTTGAAAAATAAATACTAAGCCAGCCATTCGCCTAAAGCATATCTTTGACATGCTCGGCCGACACTCGATATAGTGTTAGGCCTAAAACATGTCTTACACCGTATACATTTTGTACAGTGAAAAAGATGAAGGGCTATATGTAGGATGCACGTCCGATATCGCCAAAAGGATGGGGATGCACAACAACGGACAAGTGACCGCAACTGCAAAACGACGTCCTCTATCTCTTATTTACACTGAAACAATTTCAGAAACAGGAGAAGCCTTCCAGAGGGAAAGATTCCTAAAAAGTTTATGGGGAGCAAGAGAAAAGAAGAAAATACTAAAAAGATACAGAGAAACTAGAAATTCGCATTTGATGGGCTAAAACATTTCGTTTAACGAAATGTTCGCCCGAACACATCTTATCGAATAAGATGTGTTTTAGGGGAGTGACAGGCTTAGACAATAAATACATTTGTCCGCATGCAAAGGAGAAGTGGAGATCTTCTTAAAAATCTTCAAACTATAACTGCAAAAACAGTTACGTCACCGTATTTTACGGCGAACGACCTCGCTTTCGCCACCGCAAGGGGCTAAGCGAGCACAGTCTCTTCAACGCTCGTGAGGAGAGATACTGTGTTATAACACCGGGATCGATCAGTTAAGCTGCTTACTTAACTCTTCCAAACTTAAAGCTGCGGTATATCGGGATTTTGTCCGCTTCATACTCGATATATCTAAGACAATAAAACGGACTAGCCTTTGTAGAAATTCGTACAAATCTTTATTGCACGGCGGTTCAACTCCGCCCACTTCCACCAAAATAAGAAAACCGACCGTAAGGGCGGCTTTTCTATATTTTGGTAGGATGCCGTGTACTCACGGCGCCACACTAAACAAAAATGAGCTCGCATAACTGCGGGCCATTTTTGTTTGTGGAAGTGGGAGCACGCGAATTGATTCGCGGGTGTCGGAGTTGAACGGGCGCCGCGATGTTTTGCCAGCAGGCAAAACCGCGAGCCGGGGTCGCGAAAAACTTTTGTGACGACAAAAGTTTATTTGTGACTCAACTCCACCCATTTCTATGCACTTGACAAGCTATAAATTGTGCTACATATTAAAGCCCGTTCTGTCGCGCACGATTATGTGCGCATCACAGGAGGACGAAATGCAGCACTTTAAAGAGCACTCGTTCGCCAACGGCGACATCCTGAGCCTTGCTACAGCCGACACCTATGTCGGTCTACACGGCCTTACAATCTACTCCGTCTCGTACGGAGAGGGCGATATCGGCGACTTTCAAACGATCGGTATCGAGCACTTCATGTCGAAGGAGGAGGCCGAGGCAGCATTCGACAAGCGCATATCTTCGGACAATCCGCGCAAGCCAACACGTGAACACGCCGGCACTTACGGCATCGTAATCGACGCCTTCGCCCGATACGTTGACGGCCCTCCGATTTTCGGCCGCACGTGTATCCCCTCTGACTGGACGAACTTCTTCGACCACGTGAAGGGGATGACGATCGGTCACAACAATCCCTATTACAACGGCGCAGAGGTGCACAAGGCCCTCATGGGCCTCGACCCAGGACACGATGGGGGCGCCAATGCTATGGTCGAGCTGCCAGCGTGGAAGCTGCTCGAGATGCTGACCGCCATCACCGCTCTCGCCATGATCGTACGGCTGCAGAGCGAGCCGAGGATACGCGTCGCCGCGTAAGCATCGTTCTCTCCCCCTATTTCAAGACGCTCCGACTTCGGTCGGGGCGGCTTTTTATTTATTAGATTCCTGCTAGAGTTTGAAGAGAAGGGAGACCCTCAATGAACAGCGGCAATCAAGGAAATCAAACTTTGTATTGCAGTTTCTGCGGCAAGTCGGAGCACGAAGTGAGGAAGCTCATCGCCGGACCGTCCGCATTCATCTGTAACGAGTGCGTCGTCCTGTGCTTCGAAGATCTGCTCTTAGAAGGAGAACGCGTTCGTGTCTCACTAACGCCGGAGGAAGAATCGCGCGAACTCCTCGATGAGATGAAAAAATTCTTTGGTGTCGACAGCGACTTCGCCGTCATGCGCAAGGTGCTCACCATCGTACGAAGTGGCCGACGCCATCTCAGCCACGAAAAGGGCGGCGCCTCCACGCCTGAAGAAAAGGCAGGCGCCAAAACAGACAGGATTGAATGAGGAACCACCACGCCCGACGGCCAGTTCGTCGGGCGGCTTTTTTATTTAAAAAGCTACTCAGCTCACTCAGGAGTGAAACTCCGCCCACTTTTACTAAAAAATTAGTTTATACAAATAAAATCTCTCCGACGCGAAGGCCGGAGAGCAAGGTTCAATTGGCGGCAAATGCACAGTGCCTACCAGGTTGCGTAGTCTCGCACGGGACGGTCTGAAAGACCTGACGCACGCTTGCCGAGACGATCGACCTGGATTGTTGGTACCGGCTGTGCTCCGTCCCAACCGATTGCGCTGCGTCCAGGTTTGGGGACATGTTCAATACCTGGAACCTCATCCTTGCTACCGGCGAAGTAAAGGATGCCGCCAGCCCATTGCATCGGGGCGCGATGTTTGCGTTCAGCCCCTCTCCTGAGCCGCTTGCGTAAACCAATGTGTGAACGGTCTCGTGGGGTATTCTTATCTTTCCAAGCGGGCATTGCTGCCTCCGAGTTCGCAACCACTTTCTTGTGGCGTGGTAAATCCTAGTTCCTTAAATGTTTTGGGTCAAGCAAACAAAAGAGGAGCGCCGGTTAAAAAAACCGGCGCTTTTCGCTATCGCACTATTGTGCGTTTTGCATATTCTTTTTGAGATACTCCTGCCACAATGGACGCCACTTCTCTTGCGTAACGATGAGTAATACTTCGTCGCATCGCTCGCCGTTTTGCTGTCGAATCCACTTTGGGATACAACCCACTTCTTCGTATCCACATTTCTTGCCGTATGCGAGACTGCGGCCGTTAGTCTCCATAACCTTGGAGAGTACCGCGTGGAGATCGAGAGCATTGAACGCAAAGTCGAGCAAGAGCATCTTGGCTTCGGTGCCGTACCCTTTCCCCCAATATTCCTTCTCGCCGATCACCGTACCGGTTACAGCCGTTCGATGCTGCCAGTTGATCTGGTGAAGGCCCATCGAGCCGATGAGCTTTTTGTCTTCCGCCAAAGTCATGCCCAACGTAATGTCATTCTTGGACTTGCCTATGTTCTCAACCCACTCCTCTTCCTCTTTCTCGGTGATTGGTAAAACGCGTAAAAGATGCTGCGTGACTTCGGGGTCATTCATCCATCGACGTAAGATCGGTATGTCTCCCCTTTCGAGCGGTCGGAGGATAACGCGATTACCTTTACGAAAGATTACGTCGCTCATTTTAGAGTTTCTCCTATCAAAGAGCTCGCTGAAACAAAAAGCCTCGGCCTTTTATCCAGCCGAGGATTTTTTAGATTTCGTTTTTTTCCGCTTACAAGGTCATACAAAAGCCACGGCTGAATATAAGCTGCTTAGTCTTGCCGGTAAGAACGGCAAAACGCGCCGCACTAGACTGTGAGGCGTACGAGCAGATATTCATCTCGTGAATCTTGTGATTCATGTCTGCATGATTGCACATCTTGAGTATTTTGTCAATCGGTGATAGAACTATGCCGGGTACCATTCCCGCACAGGAGATTACGGCCATGCCGCTCGTTAAAGTTCGACGCAGATCTTCGAAGATCGACGACAAGGATCTCGATCTCATCACGGAGGCTCTCACCATCGTCGTGGCTAAGGCACTTACCTGCGAGGAAGGCGGCAGACTTCCGCCTTCGGACATCATGATCGAGGTGAGCGAGGTTGGTCCTTACGACAAGAACGTTAAGGATCTCAACATCCGCGTTCTCGCTCACGACTATCCGAGTCGCCGTGGGGAGAATCTCGCGAGCCTCAAGACGAGACGCCGGGCAATCCAAGAAGTGGTCAAAGCACATCTGGACGCCGGCACCACCTACTATGTGTGGCCAATACTCGCAGCCACCTCCTACGGCTCGGACACCGAAGAGGACTAGTGTCGTTCCCACCACCACCACGCCCGACGGCCAGTTCGTCGGGCGGCTTTTTATTTCAAAAATTACTGAGCTTATATTTTCATCAAAAAAACCAGCACGGCCTTTGTCAGGTCGCGCTGTGTATTGTCACTCGTCGTTGGGGGCAAACGCCGTAATTGTGGTGTGTCCCATCTTACGACCGGGCTTCGCTTCGCCCTTGCCATAGAGGTGTACTGCGAGGCGATCTTCGCCGACCCTCCTGAGCCAGTCATTTGCTTCCGACCCCAGGATGTTAAGCATTTCGCCTGGGGAGTGACAATGGGTCGAACCCAAGGGCAAATTGCAAGCAGCACGCACGTACTGCTCGAACTGACTCGTGTCGCAGCATTCGATCGTGAGGTGGCCAGAATTGTGCGGCCGCGGTGCCATCTCGTTGAAGAGGACGTAGCCCTCCTTGGTGACGAAAAACTCGACTGCGAGAAGTCCGTCCACCCGCAGATACTCGGTAAGTTTCCTTGCTGCCGCGTACCCCTGCTCTCTGATTGAGTCGCGAAGATCGTACATCGGGCCGCCTGAGATCGGGTACTGCGTGAGCCGCAGAATCCCATCACGGTGCGTATTTTGGAACGGCCCGTAGATGGCAGTTTCTCCATCCTCCCGTCGGGCAACGATTACAGAGACCTCGCCAATAAAATCGACGACCTGCTCCAAAATACATGGCACGTTCCCCAGCTTGGTCCACGCATCCCCCACCGAACCACCGGCGGGTATGCGGGCCTGCCCCTTACCGTCGTAGCCGGCGCGCCGGGTCTTGAGGATGGTTTCGAAAGGCCAGTCTTGTGTCCGATCGCCCCGTCCGTTGAGGAGATCGTAACCCTTCTCAATCGAAAGAAGCATCGTTTCCCCGATGTCGAGCTCTCGTGCGAGTTTC
Source organism: Candidatus Parcubacteria bacterium (assembly GCA_014379165.1). Classification (GTDB taxonomy): domain Bacteria; phylum Patescibacteriota; class Minisyncoccia; order Phycocordibacterales; family SBAW01; genus GWA1-54-10. Next base: position 19,549 of record JACMMG010000058.1, on the reverse strand, counting down.
TTTTCAAGCAGGCGATCCTGTGCGACCGCGAGCACTTTCGAGCTCGGTCGCACCGGAATGCCTCTCGCTTCAATACGCTCCAGCAGCCCGACAGGAACGTTCTCCCACTCGATGAGAACGACGGCGACGAGCGAGCAGAATCTCTCAAACTGCTCGTCCTCTACCTGCGCATTTGGTCCCCAGGCTTCCGCCCAGTACGCCACCTGTCCTGCCGGGCTTTCGCGCCCGATAGGGCCAAGCACTGCCACCTTGTAACCAAGTCTTGCAGCCGCCATGGCAATCATCTTGCCAAGCTGCCCGTCTCCGAGGATGCCAATAACGGCGCCCGGAGCAATCACTTTACCGTTCGGCATCTGAAACTCTCCTTCCAACTGCTGGCCATAAAGACCAATTGTCCTGCGTACGGTATAGCAGTGCAAAATCCTGTAGTCAAAGAGTTTTTTATTCCCACCCCACCTCCGAATAAAAAGTCCCATTTTGCCAACACTCAATTGCCTCTCGCATATAGTCCATAGTATTTGCTGGCAAGCTGTCTATCGGAAACCAACTAAGGTCGTCGCATTTTTCAGGCTCGCCGTTTACCACTTCCCCGCTCCACTTCTTCGGCTCAAAAAACAAGTCGATACGGGCACCACCCTTTCGCTGCATAACAACTTTAAGTTCAAGATCTTCCGGCAGGATCTCTACACCAGCCTCCTCTTTTGCCTCGCGAGCAGCCCCCTCTTTAAAAGTTTCGCCGTCTTCTATATGCCCCGCGGGCAAGCCATATTCTCCGTCTTTGTAACCGGTATTCCTGCGCCGACCAAGTAAAATTTTGTTGTCCCGTACGAGAAACACATATCCGCAAGGAACCAACTTAAACCGCTCTTGCATTACAAAAGTATACTCCTATGAAAAGAAAAAACCGCGACTCTAGGGCCGCGGCAGTATCTCTAGGACGGAGACTAAATAAAGTTGAGATGTTCTGGCCGTTCCTGCAGCAAGGCTTCGTCTGCATAGTTTAGGTCTGCCATCAGCTGCAGAGCTTCAACATTACGCCCCAATTGTCTCGGTCAACGACGTAGCCGACCCCAACCGATGCTTCAGGATGATGGCCTGCGCGAACACGTTCACGTGCCAAAAGCGAAACCGACTTCCATGCACGACTCCAGTGACCTGCGGACACATTACGCACCCGCTTGTAGTCGCCTTGATTGCCAGCATCAATGCTGACGCGGGCCCACACAAAACCAAGGGAGCCGATAAGTTCCGCCTTGACATGATTGATGAGAGTCCCGTTCGTGACCAAACCAAACTCCATCCCTGCGGCAGTGATTGCACTCACCATCTCGTCAAAGAACGGATACGCCACTGGCTCTCCTCCCCCACTAATCTGAATGGCTTTGACGCCTATCTCTTTTAGACAGTGGACGGTTTCGAGCATCTTCTCCTTCGGCATGACCGCATGTGGGTCAGCGAGCTGTTGATTCTTCCAGCGCTCCTTACGCCGGTTGAGAATCTTCGCACGAAGGCGGTCTGGACCCGACCCAAACGTGCAGAAGACGCATGCCTGGTTGCAGACGTTAGTCGGAAACCAGTGCACAACAATTGGTGGCTGTTGCTCTCCTGAACGAATGCTCTGGAGCGCAGCAGAATGGAAGGCTAGCTTAGCCTTAGAATACACATCTTGCATGGCTCTATTGCCTCCTAAGACAGAATTGTGCTTTGTATCCAAGGGCATACTACCCGCCGTACTAACTCATTGCAACTGAGATTTATTACAAAAAACTACTGAGGGAGCTCAGTAGTTTTTTGTTCTCTATTTCATCAATTTTATTGCGCTGGTGCAGGAGCTGCGCCACCTCCTCCCGCACTTCCTTCAGCACCCGCTCCGGCTCCTGCCCCACCTCCACCGCTTGGTGCAGGAATGGTCACATTAATATTATCTCCGCCAGTTGAGCTTGGGGCCGCGGCCGGGGCTGCTGCACCGCGATAGTACCTTGTCCATACGAATGCACCAGCACCTATGATAATTAAAAGGATTATGACGGCGACCGCCCAGCCGGCAGTTCCATCAGTGCGTTCAACCGTAGCGGGACCTGGATTATTTACAACAGTGGTCATAGTTTTCAAAAATTAATAATGCCGTCAGCGTAGCCTAGCGGGCTGAAGTCTATATGAATTATTAGAGCAGGGCTTTTACATTGCTTCTTGCGTAAGCGCTATTTTATATATCGCCCCTGCATGGTCGTCAGATATATAAACCACCCCGCCCGGCTCCGCCATCACACCAACAGGGCGGCCTATGGCACTGTTCTCATCCCCACCTTCTGGCAAAAAACCGGTTATGAAGTCGGTCGGGAATTGATCCAGCAAGATTCCGTCGTTACTGAAATCAAAACGTACTACTTTATATCCTGTTGGCTCAGAGCGGTTCCATGAGCCATGGTAGGCAACTATAATGTCGTGCCAATATTCTTCAGGCCAGCCTTCTTCCGGTACAAAGGCTAGGCCAAGTGCTGCCGAATGTGCTTGCAAATCTATACGTGCAGGAGTTTTGTCAGTACAGGGATTTTGTGTGCTCTTGTCGAAGTCGGTGTCGTGAACATTTTGCCCGTAACAAAGCGGCCAACCATAATCTTTTCCTTTTTCGATAACATTTATTTCATCTGGCGGGATGTCATCACCGATAAGATCACGGCTGTTCTCCGTTGCCCACACGGCACCAGTTACAGGGTGGAATGCCATAAACACACTGTTGCGCAAACCCGTTGCAAAAGATGTCATCGCTCCGCTCAAAAGATCTATTTCTTGAATCCTCGCGCGTCTCGCGTCTTCCTCTTCGCAGCTGTTGCATGAAGAGCCTATGGCTGCGAGGAGCTTCGTGCCAGAGGGTTCAAGCAAAAGAGTGCGAGTAAAATGACCGCTTCCCGTTGGGAATGTTGTAAGTATTTTTTGATATGTGGCCGTATAGGTGTCGGCGTCGTATGTGTAAACTTTGAGTTCTCCGGTTTCTGCAACATAGAGCACACATCCATCTTGACCTGCCTGCCGGTCAGGCAGGTCGGCGCTTGCATTGCCTGTGCTCGGGCAGGTCACAACGATACCGTGCGGCTGTTTTAGATTTTCAAGAACGGTTACTACTTTGTCGGCTTTACCGTCGCTGTCGAGGTCTGGAAGTGCCACTACCTTCCCTTCCCCGGTTTGTGAAACAAGCATTGTTCCCTTGGGGTCGCGCGTCATAACGCGCGCACCAGAAACATCGCGTGCAAAAATAGTTGCAGAAAAGCCTTCGGGCACCGTAAGCGGTGCCGCGTCCCCTATGGGCAAAGGTGGTGGAGGCTTGGTCGCGGTTAAAAGTTTTATAAGAAACGCGGGTGGATGAAATTTAACGTATTGGTATGCAAAGTATCCTCCTACAAGTACGCCGACTAGCACCACAAGTGCCACTATTCCAAAATAGTTTTTTTGCATGGGGTCATTATAGCCGCCTAAAAGGTGAGCGGAGGGTGAACAACAACTTTTAAAAAGAAAGGCGGGCACCCATTCTAAGGGCGCCCGCATGGTCTCAATCCTTGAGACAATCTGTTACCACTACTCCAAGGGTAGCGATGCCGTCCTTTTTGAAACCGAGTGCGATAGCGCCGGCTTCGGTCAGATCAAGGTCGCGTCCCTCGACGAATGGACCCCTGTCTTGTATCTCCACGCACACCCGCATGTTTCTGCGCCTGAGCAAAAGCTCTGTCCCGAACGGCAGCGTCTTGTGCGCCGCAATGTGGGGATTGTTCTTATCGAAGGGAATGTTGTTTGCAGTCTCGGGATTGCAACAGTCGTACCAGCTCGCAACCATCACTTCAGCGGCGCGAATTGGTGAGACAGGAAGAATCGTCCAAACGACCACAACGGCCAAAAGCCGTACAAACATGACACAACTCCATTATTGATGACGTACATGCCCCTACCATCCGTTCAGAAGAAGAAAAGCCTAAGCAGTGTCGCCCTAGCTTTTGCTCTACTCAACATGATGAACTGCCCCACGCATTGACGCATAGAGCGGATGAATCTTTCATGATCAACTGGGGGAAAGCTTCTACTGAATCAAGGATTCTATAGTACTCTTAAAGAATATGAATATAAGAAACGCACTTGGTGCAACCGCCATTTTATTTTTGTTCCTCGTGATGGTCATGCCGGTCTCGGCAAGCAGCGACCCTGTAGTAATTGTGCCCGACGTATTTGCTTCCTGGCCAAGCGATACCGGACTTGTTACCGACCCAGTCTTTAATACGTATAAGAATCTTGTCGATACGTTTACAAGCAACGGCTATACTCTCAATCAATCGCTCTTTGTCTTTCCGTACGATTGGGAGAAATCAAATATAACCATCGGACAGGCTCTCCACAACAAGATTGATCAGATAAAAGCAATCTGCGGTTGTACGCAGGTAGACGTCATTGCCCACGGAGCAGGCGGCAACGTTGTACAACAGTACATCGACAGCGACGCATACGCCGACGATGTCGATCAACTTGTACTTTTGGGAACGCCTCTTCTGGGAGCACCAGGCGCATATCTCGCCGTCGAAGGCGGAAAAATAAACTTTGGTAACCCCCTTTCCGACGGTTTCACTCAGGCGTTTCTAGACGAGAAAGCCCGGGACGGCGGATTTGCAAATACATTCGATTACATTACGCTCTCCCCTGTTGCCTCCTTAAGTGAGATGCTCCCCCTCTATAATTATTTGTTTGAGCCGGGTCCCACCCCAATACCATATCCAAATGGCTATCCGGAAAACCCCTATCTCATAGGCCTTCTCACTAACTTCAACGACAACCTCATCGCAGGCAATGTACATCTCACGACGGTCTTAGCCGACGACCAGGCGGTGGGGACACAAACTGGATTCATTATTCAGCCTTCTACAGAATCTCCACTGTGGCCCCATGGAGAACCTGTATCGGTAGTTGCGGACAGCGGAGACGGATTCACACCGCGCGTAAGTATTGAAGGTTTTGCAACCGTTAACAAGGAGTTCCATGTAGATCACTGGCAGCTTCCAACTGCGGCAGCAGGATACCTTTATACCTTATTGAGCGGTCAAAGCCCGACTGGCACTGCCAATACCACCCAGAACATCGGTTCTCTTCTGTATATTAATCTCTCCGCAAGCGGAGTAGATATGAAAATAACCGACCCGAACAATCGTCGTGTCGGCAAAAATTTCCCGGGAAGTTCGACCGTAAATGAAGTGCCAGGGACGTTCTATTCCGGTTCCAACTCCGCAAGCGAATATGCGGTACTGCCCAACCCAATTGCTGGTCAATATCGTATCGAAACAAAAGGAACCGGCTCATACCGCCTTTCTGCATACTGTGTTGACGCTTCAGGCACAGTCGCTACTTCAACGACAGAAACAATAAGCTCCGGACAAACAGGTACGGCCACACTTACTTTTGCAGCAAGCCCTTGCGATCTGCCTGTGGTGTCCTTCCCCCCACCTTCCGCAGGCGACACCGACGCACCGACAATTACCATCACGACACCGGAAAATGGCGGCACCTACCAGAAGACCGCGACAGTAGTGCCGGCAGCCACGATCACCGACGTTTCGTCTATTGCCACTACTACGTATAAATTCAACAACACGGTGGTTAACCCCGCCTTGCCGCTTCCCCTTTCTACAGCACCTGTAGGTTCTGCCACCCTTGTGGTTTCGGCAACTGACAGCTCTGGAAACACAGGGTACGCAACAAGCACCTTCACTATCGGCTCCGCTACGCCCGACACACAGGGCCCATCAATCACCATAACTAACCCGCTTAAATACGGCATGTACGAACGGTCAGATACGGTGTACCCAACGGCAACTATTACAGATGCATCCGGGATTGCGACCAGCACCTACTGGCTTAACGGCAAGAGAATAAACCCGGTACAGAAGCTTACGTTCAATTCTTCAACGCCATTTCTCAGCAAGCTCTCTGTATCCGCAAAAGATACGGCAGGAAATTCTGCAACATCGACCATTGCATTCTTCGTAGTACGGAATAAAAGCAACTGCCTGATCGATATCGTTGCCATCTTCATCGCGCTGACGCAGGACAACACACTGCCTGATAAGCCAACGATCCAAAACTTGATTGCCGACTGTAAGGAGCTCCTCAAGGGACACCACCGCTGGGACTGGCACTAAAATAAAAACCCCCGCATATGCGGGGGTTTTTATTTTAGTTAGAAAGATTATCGTTTGCCCTTCTTCCCTGCAAACTGCCAACCTCGCATTGCGAGGTACCCCGCAATAAGTATTGCTGCCCAGCTTGCCCACATAGGAACGCTTACTCCTGCAATAACTGCCGGAGCGCTGGTGTATACGCGCCATATATGCGCGAGCGCCAACAGAGCGAAAATAACTGACACGGTCTGATAGTATGTTTTTTGGTTCATAAAAAATTTAATTACGTAATGAACCTATTGTAGCGCAATGCGAAGAACGCGCTAGGAAGTTTTCCTCATGCAGCGAACGCATACAGTTTGGTTTTGGCGAGTCTTGAGATACTTGCCGCCGCACGTACAAACAAAAACTTCCGAGATAGTCGTTTTATAAATCGACTTCCCGTAGACATGCGCTTTCTTGATCGGTTGGTTATTGTCCATATACGCAGTAGCAAATATGCACCATTTCGTGGTGCATGCGGTAACTCCAAAAGAGCCTTGCTGTGCTTCATATAGTATAGGATTTGAGGCATTTTGTCAATTAGGTTCTTTTCTGCTATAGTATTGAGCACAACAACTTTGGACACTACTCGCATTAATCATCAGATTCGCGCAAAAGAGGTGCGCGTCATAGGCCCCGAGGCGGAGAACTTCGGTGTACTTGCCCTTTCAGAGGCCCTTGCTAAGGCCGAAGAATTCGGCCTAGACCTTATTGAAATCTCCCCTAATGCGGTCCCCCCTGTTGCAAAAATCATGGAATATGGTAAATTCCAATACGAACAGGCAAAGAAACGCCGTGAAATAAAGGCGAAATCACACGTAACGGAGACCAAGAGCGTCCAAGTCAAAATAGGCACTGGCGACCACGATCTCCAACTTAAGGCTCGCCGAGCCGCCGAGTGGCTGCTGGAGGGGCACCGTGTTAAAGTCGACCTGTTTTTGTGGGGACGCTATAAATATATGGAGTTTGGTTTTCTCAAAGACCGGCTTGAACAGTTTTTAAAGCTCATTCCCCAAGAATATAAAATGGCAGACCCAATATCGAAAAGTCCGAAAGGCCTTTCAACGGTACTGGAACGCGCCGGCAAAGCAAAAAACTAATCCCTGGGCTTCGCTTAGGATACATAAGAATGTATGAAAACCAATAAATCATTTACAAAACGATTGAAAATCACCCGGACGGGCAAGATTATTGCACGCAAACCAGGACAGAACCATTTCAATGCAAAAGAGAGCAGCTCTACCCAGATGGATGGAAACCGCTCCCAAGCCCTAAACCTTTCTAAAAAAGTCTCTCAACGCTATATTGGCACCGCTTCCCAATCTAAGAACTAATATATGTCACGCGTAAAAGGAGGCAAAACATCAAATAAGCGTCGCAAGAATATCCTGGCAATGACCAAAGGATATCGCTTTGGCCGCTCTACTAAAAAGAAGCAGGCACGCGAAGCGATCTTCCATGCCGGCAAATATGCCTTTGCTCACCGCCGCGACAAAAAGAATGACTTCCGCAAACTCTGGACCGTGCGCATTGGTGCCGGACTCGCAGGCGAAATGACGTACAGCAAATTCATCAATGCAATGAAAAAGAAGGGAGTTTTGATAAATCGCAAAATGCTCGCCGAATTGGCAGAAAAGAGTCCGGAGAGTTTCTCCCGAGTAGTTAAAAAAGTCTCCTAGTAAAAATCCCGCTTTCAGGCGGGATTTTTACTTTATACTCCCTCGGTTGAAGCAAAGTGAAACGAGGCTCGGTTTACTCTGTCTTTATTGACTAGCCCAACGATCTTATCCACGAGTCCCTTCGGGTCAGTATCAAAGACAATGCGGTCATTCGGTCGGTGACCATTTTCTATAATATTTTTTAGTACCTCATCGGTTTCCCAATCGGCTTCAAAAATACCGATGGGTTTTTTGTCCTCAAACGAAATAGTGAACTCATGGATAGTGCCAATGCGCCCACAGCCAAAAAAGACCGCATCGCTTGAGCGGGTCAAGATAAGGTCACGGCCCGGGTAGCCAAACCCTGTGTATACGATAGCGTCATGATATTCCACCGGAAGGTTATACGTTTCAATGTGCTCTTTTTCGGAACCCGCCGGAGAAAAACCGAGCACAAAGCCACCCGCCTCTTTAGCCCCCATTGCCGCCCATAGCGGAAAACCTGTTGTGGCTCCGGTCACTAACATTGCGCCATGACGCGCTATCTCGCGCCCCAGTTCAAGTCCCTTGTCATAGGCATCAATACCACAGTGCCCGGTCTCGGCCGCGCCGGAGACACAAAGCTTCATCTGCAAACGAGTATTCTTAGAATCCATTTACTTTATTGTACCAAATAAATTGTATCCCGACGCTTCGGTCGGAACCCTGCATAAGACTCCAGAGCTAAAAATCTATTTCAGCTTTTTCCGCTGCTTCAGGAGTTGTCGCTTTAACACCAAGGTAATCGCGAATGCGCTGGGCCAAGAATGCTGATGAGGCAGGCTCACCCATTACGACAAAGACCTGTTTAAGCGTCGGAACGCTAGTATTAACAAACTCAAGCAGCTGCTCGCTGTCCATATGTGCCGAGTAGCCATACAGAGTTTCAACTTTGCACGCTACCCTCACTTCTTTTCCGCCTATGCGCACATGCTTGTCTCCCTCAATAAGGCGCCGCCCCAAGCTTCCCGCTGCCTGGTATCCGACGATAAGCAGCGTCGATTTTGAATCGGGCAGAAGCGTTTGTTCGTGCCCGTGTACGCGCCCGCCGTTACTCATACCTGAGCCTGCAATAACTATTTTTGAACCAGCTTTTCCCATAATAGTGCGCGACTCTTGGGCATCGTCGACGAAATGTAATTCCGGAAACGCGAAGAGACTCTCTCCCCCTTCGGCACGCTTACGGATTTCATCTCCAAAATACTGCGGATATTTCACATATGCCTGTGTTATTTTGGTGGCAAGCGGCGAATCAACAAAAACAGGCACGCTTGGCACTCTCTTTTGCATCATAAGTGTTCTAATCTCAAACAACAGATCTTGAGTGCGTTCGGTTGAAAAAGCGGGTATCAGAAGCGTACCCCTGCGCGTAACCGTATTTTCTATAATATCTTCAAGCTTCTCACGACTGTCTTCGTCTTTATTGCGTACCCGATCGCCATATACGCTTTCCATAACGAGATAATTCGCGTCGGAAAGCACCGAAGCGGGAGCAAGGAGGGGTGAATTTCCTCCTCCGATATCTCCTGTAAATACAAGGCTTTTGCCGTTGCGTTCGAAGCGAACCATTGCAGAGCCGAGTATATGGCCTGAATTAAAGAAGGTAAAAGACAATCCGTCTCCGATATCTATTTTTTTACCGTAGACTGTTCCCTCCCACAGCTTCATTGCGTTTTGTATATCGTCTTCGTTATACAGTCCTTCTTTGCCATGCTTCTGGGCATCATGAGCAAGGAGTTCCATACTGTCTAAGAGCATCGGCTCGGCAAGGGCTTGCGTTGCTTGCGTTGAAATTATTTTGCCGCGGAAACCATCATGAACAAGTTTCGGGATTCTTCCGATGTGATCAATATGTGCATGAGTAACGATAAGCATCTTAATGCTCGCGGGATCATAAGGAAATTTTTCCCAATTAACCGCTTCAGCCGTGTGCTGTCCTTGGGTTAACCCGCAATCGATGAGAATTTTTTCACTACCTATCTCAAGCAAAAAATTGGAACCGGTAACAGTCCCTGCTCCTCCATAAAAATAGATCGTTGCCTTATTCTCCATGAGTTTTTTCTCTTAAGAGAACGAACCAAAGTCCGCTGAATGCAAGCACGCAACCTGCAAGACCGTTCATTATATCCGTCAACGTATCGAGAATGTAGTCTTCCTGGCGTACAAAGTGGAATGCATATTCAAAAATCTCCCACGCAACTGCCCCCAGAAGCGTAAGGCCGAGTACTGTAAAGAAAGCACGACGCACAGGTAACTGCAGACGTAGCGCCACTGCGCTGGCCCAGAAACCGATGGTGATACCGCCAAGTACGTGGAGCATGCTGTCATACCAGTCATAAATCCAAAAAAATGACTGCTCAACGCCGTACCAATATATCCCTGCAGTCAAAACTGCAAAGAAAAGCGCCAGTGCATTAAAAATTAGTGCCATAATCTAGTGAAGTGAGTGAAATTAAATTTATTTTAATTTCGCAGCGAGACGATTATATAAATTGTGCATACAATTTCTATAAAGGTAATTCTCACACAAAATCCCCCAAGGGGGGAATCTGTGGCGGTCTCCGGAAGCCTGTCCTGGATATTCCAGGTGGGTGCCCTGCGTGGTGTGAAGACCGAGGTCGACACATCACGACTTTCAAGCTCCCGATGTTGTTATATGGACTTGCCCCCGAAAACCGTATTTATTGTATCACACAGGCAAAAAAGGCATAAAACCCTAAAAATTATCTGATCACTGTGGAGTGAAAGAGGGCTGCAGGAAGGTTTGGAGGTGCGACGGCACCGGACATAGGAAAATTTTCAGCAGGAAATTTTCTGCCTTCCGGCAGTCCTGCTTTCGCGTAGCTTCTATTCGTCAACTCCAAAACGCTTGTATTGAAAGATCGTTTTTTTGCCAAACCAATGCTCTATCTCGTGTTTTGCCTCTTCCGGTGTTTCGCTTGCATGTACGAGGTTAAATACCGCGCGCTTTTCGATATTGGCACTTATCGCTGAGTCTACGGAGTAATCGCCGCGTATCGTGCCCATCTCCGCTAAATACGGCATCGTCGGGCCAACGATTTTACGCACCATATCAACCGCGTGCACACCTTCAACAACCATTTTGACCATGGGGGCTGAAGTTAGGAAGGTTATGACCCACGTGCGGACCTCCTTCCCTATTTCAAGGAGATCGGTCGTGCCGAAATCTTTTGTAATATCATACCCGTATTTGTTGTAGGAAGCGGACGTCTTTTCCCCGATGCGCGTAAGCCATTTTTCATCATTCGGATAATGACTGTCTATTTCTTTTGCAGTAGCATGAAACATCTCAAGTGCAACGATCTTAAGATCGCGTTGCTCAAAGCGTTTGATTATTTCGCCCACAAGACCCTTACGCACCCCGTCGGGCTTAATGAGAACAAATGTCTTTTCTTCCTTCGGATGCGCCATTGGGCAGACTATACAATATCAACTCTTTTTTTACAACCACCTTCTTTCAGCAAACACGTTAACTCGATGCTATAGCATATGATAAACGTATAAGTAAAAATCACAGCACCGTCAGAATTTCGGCAGTATCTTTTGTCACAAGAATTGTTTTTTCAAATTCAACACTGCGTGACCCATCTTCCGTACGATAAGTCCATTCATCGCTGTCTAAAATTATTTTTCCGTTTCCTTCAGTAAAAATTGGCTCAAGTGCTAAGACCATTCCTTCGACAATTTTTTCTCCACTTCCTTTTGGGCCAATATTTGCGATAAATGGTTTTTCATGCGGCTTTTTACCTATCGCATGACCACCTAAATCTTCTGCAAGGCCGTAGCCATACTCTTTTGCGACTGCCTCTATCGCGGCGCCAATGTCCCCTATCCGGTTACCTGCGCGTGCCTCTTTAATGCCAGCATCTAAAGCCTTGCGTGTTGCTTCCATCAGCCGTTTTGCCGCCTCATCGCAAGTCCTAACGCACACCGTTATAGCCGCGTCGGTAAAGTAACCATTGTATGAGAGCCCGAGATCAAGCATGACCAGATCTCCTTCTTTTAAGAGCCTGCTTTCAGAGGGTATGCCGTGCACCACTTCATCATTAACAGTGACGCACAAGGTGGCAGGATACGGGTGGGGCGCACCCTCTGGTGTATACCCAAAAAACGCCGACTTACACCCGCGCGACTCAATCCCCGCTTGCGCAGCCAAATCAAGCGTCGCGGTCGTAACTCCTGGTTTCACCAGGAGCGCTACTTCTTTTAGGACTTCCGCAAGCATCCGGCCCGATGTACGCAGATTTTCTATCTCTTCTTTAGTCTTGGCTATCATGGATGAATAAGAGTACCTTGAAATTTTTCATTTGCAAGAAATTTTTTCAATTTAGTAAGGTCACTGTCCATTATCCCAACGGTTATACCGGCTTCTTCTGCAATCTCCGCGGCTTTTGGATCAAAAGGAGTACTCAAGCCCGGATTCCACTCTTGCGGAATGAGTTTGCGGTATTCTTCCCATTTCAGATCAAGTATTGCTGATGCATCGGGATATTTTTTCGGATCCTTATCAAAGACATATGGAATATTAGAGATATTTGCGATAAGGGAAACTTTTAGAGTTTGAGCGAACCGTGTTGCAACCCTATCACTGCTTGCACCCGGTTTAATTCCTCCTGCCAACGCAATCGGCGCAGAAACATCAGCTAGTTGGGCTTCATTCAATATCAGCTCCGGATGAACATGTTCTTGGAAAAGAAGGCGTAAGAGTTGGGCGTTAAACCTACAGGCATGAATGCCGATCCAATCAAGATCTTTTGGATCGCTATTGCCTAATTCCGTAAGCGCACTTTGATACAGTCTTGCAATATACCCTCCTCCAACGACAATAATAAAACGGGATCCCTGTGATACTTCTGCGAGGATAGTAGTACTAAACTCTTTAACAAATGCAGTATTTATTTTTTGATCTTGGAATAACAGAGATCCTCCAAGAGAGATTACATGAGTCCTTGGTCCGTCCGTCATACTATTTAGCCGACCATGTGCACGATGTCCTGGTGGACGGTCTCTATAGGCTGATCTGAATTGACCTCCATGACCCGATACAACGGATTTGCGCGGAAATAATTTAGTGCAGGTATCACTTGCTCTTGATACCACGCGAGGCGGTGACGGATAAGTTCTTCAGTGTCATCATGTCGTCCTCGCTTCATAAGCCGCTCGATTGAGGCCGCTTCGCTTAGGTTAAGATGCAATACGGTGGACGTACCCCGATTGTAAAATTTTATCGCGGAGTTATATTCTTCAACTTGCGCGAGCGTGCGAGGAAACCCATCCAGAAGAAGATGCTCGTTTCCTTTGAGGTTCTCGATAAGAAAATTCCCGAAAAGCGCTGTTGCGAGAAAATCTGGCTGGATCTCTCCACGAGCGAGAGAATCCTTAACTATTGCTTGAGAATAGCCTTCTGTATCCCTAAAACCACGAAAGGCAGCACCCATGTCGAAATGAACAACTTTCCGATCCGGGTCACTTTTATTTAGGTGCTGTTTTAAGAGTTCGAGTTGAGTTCCCTTCCCACTTCCTTGGGGTCCCAAAAAAATTACCGTTTGTTGATTCACGCTAGACATTATAACGTAAAAATCAGCTAGCCAAAATTTCTTTCATTACCTCGTCTATACGTTTTTTGGCCTCTTCTAGTTGTCCATCCTTATTCTCGATTATAAAATCTGCGTTCTTCGAAAAGAGCATTTCCTCTTGGTAATGGAGATGGCGTTTTTCAAGTTCATCGGGCGCTATCGGCTCGCGCGCGAGCGCACGCTTTGATACTTCTTCCCAGGTGCCAGCAGAAACAAAAATGATTTTTACCTGCTCACGGGGGAGCTTTTGTAGCAACTGTTTGACGCCGCGTATCTCAAGCTCCTGCAAAACCGTATTTCCTACTCGTAGAGCCTCTTGCACTTCATGCACTGGCGTACCGTAATAATTATTGAAATGATGGTCCCACTCCAGAAATGCTCCTGCATCTTTCGCCTGTATGAATTCCTGCGCGGAAACAAAATGATACACTTTGCCATTCGTGCTTTTACCATCTTCCTCCCCTGCTCGCGGAGCACGTGTTGTCCACGAAATCGGATATGCGAGCTCTGGGTGTCGCTCGCGTATATGCGACAAGAGTGTGCCCTTACCACTACCGGCCGGCCCCATTAGAAGAACGAGCTTCCCAATCATTTTTTAATACTCTCGAATGGAGATCTGTGCGTCAATACGACGTGCAAGGTCAAGAATGACCGAAACAACAATGAGGAGTGCCGTACCGCCAAGCGCCAGCGACTGAATGCCGGTTATAGACTGCATGATGATAGGAAGTACAGCAATAAGGCCCAAGAAGAGTGCGCCTACAAACGTGATACGCGTAATTATCTTTGCAAGGTGTTCTGAGGTAGAGCCTCCTGGTCGGACGCCCGGGATGAACGCGCCATTTTTCTGCAAGTTCTCAGAGATCTGATTGGGGTCGAAAGTAACGGCCGTATAAAAGTATGTAAAGAGGAATACGAAGAAGAAGTAGAGTGCTCCGTACAGCCAGAGGTTTTGAAATGCACTTAAAATAGAACCCGCAATACCGGAGAGGATCGCATTTGAAGAAGTTGCAAAAAAGCTTGCGAACATTTGCGGAATAAGAAGGAGAGAAAGCGCAAAGATAATCGGGATCACACCCGCCTGGTTAAGACGCAGCGGAAGGTAGGTAGAAGCCCCGCCAAAGAACTTCATGCCGCGCACGCGCTTGGCATAGGTAACGGGCACAGGCCGCTCCGCTTCAGTAATCCCCACAACTGCTGCGGTAATAGCAACTGCCGCGGCAAGAAAACCAAGATACAGAGGCACCTGAGACGCGTCGAATGAAAAGAGTGTCTGACTTATCTGAGAAGGAAGTGAGGCAACGATACCCGCAAAGATGATTATTGAAACACCGTTACCAAGGCCGAATTCCGAGATGAGCTCGCCTATCCACATAAGAAGTATGGAGCCCGCAACAATTACCAAAAGGTTTGCCGCAAATTGGAAGGGGGAGAGCGCTGGCATAACTCCTTGGCGCTCAAGTATAAGAAGGAAACTGATGCCTTGGAGAAGCGCGATAGGCAGAGTCAGCATGCGCGAGTATTGGCTAAACTTGGCACGCCCCGCCTCACCTTCTTCCTGGTACATCGCTTTAAGACTTGGGAACATAAGCGTTAAGACCTGCATGATGATAGATGCGGTAATGTAGGGGCCCACGCCGAGCATTACGATAGAAAGGTTCGAAAGCCCGCCGCCAGAAAATAGATTGAGCAGACCGAAAAATTGGTTATTGCTGAGGAATATCTGCAATTGCGCGGCATTGATGCCCGGAATCGGTATAGCTGCCAATACGCGGAAAACAGCAAGCGCGCCAAGCACGAAAAGGAGTCTGTTGCGCAGTGCTTTGTCTGCGATGAGAAGCCCTGCTTTTTGAACGAATGTATTCATTGATTTTGATTAGGCAACCGAGCCGCCCGCTTTCTCTATCTTAGCGCGTGCAGTAGCGGACACAACACAGTCTGAGACAATAAGTTTTTTTGAAAGTTCTCCGTCGCCCAAGATCTTGACGATCAAACCAGCGCGCAAGAGCCCACGTTCAGTAAGTACCTTTGGGTTAACTGCATCACCCGAAGAAAATGCTACTTCAAGGCGCGCAACGTTAAGGGCAAACGGCTTTGTTTCGATGCTCTTGAAGCGATATCCGCGGCGTTTAGGAAGTTTTTTAAGTTGCTCGCGGATATTTGGCATGATGCTGTGTCCGGCGCGCGCTTTCTGACCTTTGGTACCGCGACCAGAAGTTTTACCACGTCCGCCTCCACGGCCAACTCGCTTTTCTTTTTTATAGGGTGTTGCCCGTTTTAGGTCGTTAAGTTGCATACGCTGATTTTATTTAAGACTGGCTACGCATTACGCTTTGAGCTGTTTGAGTGCTTCTATAGTTGCGCGTGCATTGTTAAGACCATTTTTGCTGCCCGAGCGCATCTTTGCGACGATGTTCGTGATACCAGCAAGCTCAAGTACAGGACGGACCGAAGAGCCGGCGACGAGCCCGCGACCTGGTGCTGGAGAAAGCCATACGCGTGAAGCGGTGTATTTTGCCTCTACTTCATGAGCAATTGAACTATGTTTTGAAAGGTTAACCGTGATGAGGTTTTTCTTTGCATTGCGGGTCGCTTTGTCTATTGCAAGCGTTGTATCCCCCGCCTTGCCCAAGCCTACTCCTACTTTGCCCTTTTTATTTCCAATGATGATCGCAGCTGAAAAAGAAAATCGGCGGCCACCGGCTACAACGCGGGCAACCCGGCGAATAGCGATCATGTGCTGATCAAACTCGCTGCGCGGCGCACGAGAGCGATTAGAAGACGAACGAGGGCTGCGACGATCTCCACCGCCACGTCCGCGTCTGTCACCACCAGGAGCTCTACGTGCTGCATCTGCTGCTGGAGGAGCAACTACTTCCGCAGCAGCAGTATCTGTAACCACGTCAGCAGTCTCAACGCTTGCAGGCGCCTCTACTTCTCCTTCTGTATTTTTTAGTGTTTCTTCAGCCATATATATTAAAATTGTAACCCTCCTTCCCGCGCGGCAGTTGCAAGCGTTGCAATCCGGCCAGTATAGCGGAAACCTCCGCGATCGAATACTACCTTTTCAATGCCCGCCGCTTTTGCACGTTTTGCAAGATCAAGACCAAGTTTCTTTGCTGCGTCCATCTTTTTGTCTTTTGCGGCAACATCTTTGGTGCTTCCTGCAAGAAGGGTCTTCCCTGCTGCATCATCGACTATCTGCGCGTGCAAATAGCGGTTCGATTTATATACCGAAAGACGTGGACGCTCGGCCGAGCCAATAACACGTGCACGAATGCGTGCGTGCCGTCGTTTGTGATTTTGATCGTTGGTAGATGCTTTCATAAAAATTACGCGGCCTTCTTACCTTGCTTGCGGCGGATTACTTCCCCTTCGTAGCGGATGCCCTTGCCTTTATATGGCTCCGGCTTCTTTAGCGCACGGACGTTTGCTGCAAACTGCCCTACTACTTCTTTGTCGAAGCCCGCTATTGCAAGCGCACCCTTTTCCACAACGACCGTAAGGCCTTCAGGAATATCCATTTTAACCGGATGAGAAAAGCCAAGAGAAAGATTAAGAGTCTTACCTTGCACGTCCCACTTAAAGCCGACACCTTCAATAAGAAGCTTCTTGGTGAATCCGGCGTTGACTCCTTCGATCATATTGCGAATGTGCGAAGCGTAGGTACCGACAGTCGCCTGAGCCTCGCGCGAAGCACCCTTCTTCGTTACTTGCACACCTTCAGGTCCTACCGCAACCGAAACGAACGGGCTTGCTACCCGCGTAAGCGTACCCTTGGGCCCCTTTACAGAAATAGAAGTACCCGAAATTTGTACTTCGGTTTTTGCGGGCACTGGAATTGGGCGTTTAGCTAAGCGTGACATATATTGATTACCAAATTTCGAACAGCACTTCCCCACCGACTTTCTTTTCGCGAGCTTCTTTGCCGCTTAAGATTCCTTGAGGTGTAGAAAGAACGACAAGTCCGTATCCATGTTTAACCGGTTGGATGTCGTGAACGCCCATGTACATGCGGCGTGATGGTTTTGAAATGCGCTTCGCGCCGTTAATAACCGGCCTGCCATTTTTGTATAAAAGAGAAACAGTAATTCCGTTTGTTTTCTTTGAACTATCCACTTCGCCTACGTACCCTTCTTTAGAAAGGACCTCTGCAACCGCGCGGGTCATTTTAGAATTCGGAATAGAAACATGCGTCTTTTCAACGCTCGATGCGTTGCGAAGTCTGATGAGCAAATCTGCGATAGGGTCTGTAACCATAATTACCAAGAAGATTTTCTAACGCCAGGAATAAGGCCTTCAAGTACCGCCTCTCTAAAGCACGCTCGGCACATACCGAAGTCGCGCATAAAGGCGCGCTTGCGACCGCACCTAAAACAACGTCGAACCACCCGCGAAGCGAACTTCGGGGTGCGATTTGACCTTGCTACGGTAGACTTCTTTGCCATATTGAATTGGTTGAGCTTGTCGAAAATCGCGATCTCCTGCGTTACGGGTTCCGTTTTTTCCTCACAATATGCTTATATTGCTCCGGAAAAATCCTCACCCGCGCCTTGCATCTCATCGATTTTCACCAAGCTCGCGGTTTTACCCCTGTTTTGGCCTTTCGGGGTTATGATTCTGCCGGTATCTCCCCCTTTAGGAAGACCTAACAGAAAAAAGGAGCCCCTGTTGGGCTAGGGAGATACTACCACACCCGTTTTCATTTCGCAAATCTATTTAAGCCTTATGCTAGGGCCTTTTTGAGATACTTGACTTTTACCTCAATTAGGTGTATAATTGTAAAAGGAGTCCCGAATCCCTCGGGATCCAGAACTTCGAAAGGAACTGCAATGCGCAGCCACAATATCACCCATCGGCCTATCGGTCGGGTACTCTGGCTCATGACCCCGGAAAGCGTAAGGCTTCGTTGGGAACATGAGACCATCCTTACCATTCGGTACTTCGGTCGCGGCAACGAGACGTTCTGTTGCATCGAAGACAAATGGTTTCATATCGCTTATCACTGGGTCAGCTACCTCGTCAATGAGGAAGAGGGTTACGACTGGTACGTACAGGTGGATTGGATTACGGAAGTCGTTCCGCCGACTAATGTGATCTATTCGCACACGCTGGAATACCCTTGGGAGTACGACGAACCGATCTCTGCTCGTATGCACAATGCGACAAACTACATTGGTTGCGACCGGGGTGACGATCTGAGGTTGTTTCCGTAGTCTCTATGAGTAGGAAGTAACCGAGGGTCAAAATGGCATTGAAGTTCTGGAAAGCAGTACAGGCAGCATGACGCCTCAAAGGCATGCATCGAAACAACTCCCAGTCCTCTGGGAGTTTCGCCTTTTTAAAACGTGACACCAAATTTTTTAGACAACCGTTCCATGTCTTGGTAATCAGCTTCTTTTAGCTCTCGTTTATTTTTATCGTGTGTTTTTACGAGTTGAGACACGCTAACACATCTGACTTCCCTACCTGCAATGGTCCCACTACCCGTAAGCGAATCTGCTGCATATCCATTCCAATACTCTTCCTCAACTACTTTACCCTCAGCACCATAAGAAAAAGCATGGACCTCAATTTCTTTTCCTTCCTCGTTTGTAAGAACTAAGTCCCACATTTTATCTTCGTCTTTTGGAGTATCGCGATACCCATAAGACTCTAAGAAATTTTTGAGAGTAGGCAGATCTTTTTTCTCAGCCGCAATATCGAGGTCGTCATGCTCTCTTGTTTGCTCTCCTAAGAGCGCGTCTACTGCCCAGCCGCCGTCTAACCAAATTTTAATATTTTGCCCTTCAAGCAAGGCGTATATCTCTAGTACATCTTCCGCAGACATGCTCATATAAAAATACTACTACACTTGACATTCATATTTCAATACGTTACAGTGTAAGACTCGTTGCAACTCGGGCGAAGGCCCGCTAGCGACTATTCTACTTAGGAGACGCTCCATGCCTGATCTCAAGCGCATGAGGTGGGAAATCGAGTCAGTTGTCCGACTCTACCTCGTTATAACTGGCGATATCGAGGAGAAGGTATCTCGCCTTGAAAGCCACCACAGCCACCA
>JACMMG010000057.1 GCA_014379165.1 Candidatus Parcubacteria bacterium | reverse complement strand
TGGTTGAAGAATTTATAAAAGGAAAAGAAGCCACTGTTGGAGTTGTAGATAACTTTCGAGGTGAGAAATTTTACGCACTCATGCCGGTTGAAATTGTGCCACCACCCTCAAGAGAATTTTTCGACTATCATGCAAAATATAGCGGTGAATCTACCGAGCGAGTGCCAGGCAATTTTACACATAGTGAGAAGGAAGAACTCATGTATCTTGCAAAGCGAGCGCACGAGACTCTTGGACTTTCACATTATTCCCGTTCGGACTTCATTGTTTCGAAACGCGGCATTTACTTTTTGGAAATCAATACACTTCCCGGGCTCACGGGCGAATCGCTTTTGCCCAAAGCACTAGCGGCAGGGGGGTCAAAGTTGCCGGAGTTTCTTGATCATGTTATTACTTTGGCTCGACGCTAATGTCACAACTCGCTAAAAAAAGATGCGTGCCGTGCGAAGAAGGGGGAGACCCACTTACACCCGCCGAGGCGCAAAAATTGATGAAAGAACTCGACTCCGAGTGGATGCTTATTGATGACGCCCATCTTCTTGCCCGAAGCTTTAAGTTTAAAGACTTCGTAGCGACGATGAAGTTTGTAAATAAAATAGCAGAGATTGCTGAAGAGGAAGGGCATCATCCGGACATGACCATTTCATACAATCATCTCGGGATCGAGCTTATGACCCATGCAATGGACGGGCTTTCGGAAAATGATTTCATTTTGGCCGCAAAAATTGACGAATTGGAAAAATAGCCGATAAATTGTATAGTGTGCATAAGGGCCCTTAGCTCATTTGGTAGAGCGCCTCATTTGCAATGAGGAGGTGACCGGTTCGATCCCGGTAGGGTCCACAGCTGACAGACAAACCTCCCCTGCGGGAGGTTTTCTGCGCTGTGGAAAGCGGCATCATGTTTTTGTAGTGGCAAAAACAGATGAGCTAGGGCCGTGAAAATTTGCCTCTGGCGAGAGGCAAATTATTCCTGGCCACTTGAGGAAGGCGGAATATACAAACCGAGGGGTGAGCTGCGACTACTGGAAGCAGCGCAAGACCTTTTGAGAGACTTTCGAAGAAAGTATCCAAAAGGTGTACTGAACCTGTAAGGTTTGTAAGGGCGGCTTTGCGCCCAGGAGTGAGATCCCTGGTAGCCGGGGTCGCTAGCGAGTTTGCTGACGAGCAAACTCGACTTGTGACCACCCACGCGATGAAATGCTTCAAGATTGTGATATGTACTAATGCATACTTCTCTTGGCGCTTAAAGTTGAGTGAGCCAAAAACTTGGTGGTAAACTGAATATAAATAAAATGGCCAACTGGCAACAGCGGGGATTCACGCTCATTGAATTGCTTGTCGTAATAGCAATTATCGGCATTCTCTCCGGCATTGTACTTGCATCGCTCGCAATCGCCCGCGTCAAAGCACAAGAGGCGGCCGCTATAGCGCAGATTCGACAAATAAAAACCGCCATTACTATTCTTGAAACACATACCGGAAAGTCGGTGCGGGGATGCCCTGTGGGGGCCAGTGCCGGAACGGGAAATGAGATAAGTCTTGCTTCTGCGCAAGTTGGGCTCCTCACTGCTCCGAGCGTTGATGTGAGCCCGATAAACGGCTGTCAGTGGTTGGCACAAGACATTGCAAACTGGAGAGGGCCATATATACAGGCTCCGGTAGATCCCTGGGGACATTTATATTGGTACGACCCGGATTACTATCCACGACAGGATTGCGCCACTAACCCATATCCATCGGGAGTTTTTTACCCGGTAATATCTTCCGGAGGCGTAAACGGTATAAACGGGGCAGCCAACGCAAGTGGACCCTATGATTGCGACGATATTTTTATGATGCTCGACAATTAGCGCACATTTTGCGTTACGCAGAGGCAGTAGTTTTTGGATCGATAAGTGACACAATGGCACCGTGTTGTTTTGCTATCACTTTTTTGTATGCTTCTTCGTAGCCGGTTGTCATGCGCTTTTCGTTAAAGTTTTCAAGCGAGTATTTTCGCGTATATGCGCGATCTATTGTGTCGATTTTGCGGATTGCGTCGCATAGTTCATCAACATTGTTGACCACAAACCCGGTTTTGCCGTCTTGAATAATTTCGGGGATAGATCCGCGATTAAATGCAATAACTGGTGCGCCGCATGCCATCGCTTCGATAAGCGTCAAACCGAACGGCTCGCGCCAAGGCGCTGGATGCAAGAATGCCATCGCTCGGGTCATGAGTTTGTTGCGCTCTTCTTCGTCAACTTCGCCTACCCACTGAATTTGGCTATTGAGATGAGGCTTTACATATTTTCTGAAGTAGCGATGCCCAGCCTCTGTTTCTTCTATTTTTGCCGCAATTATGAGTGGGAGATTTAGACGTTTGGCAGCCAGGATTGCATTGTGTGTCCCTTTGTCATGACAAATACGGCCGACATATAGCAAGTATCCGTCATGTTCGTTTGAAAACGGATAATATTCCATATTAAGTCCGTTATATACGGTGCCGATATGATTGAGATCTCCGAAGTCACTTCCAATATCACGTGAAATTGAAACTAAATTTGCTTTTCTAAACTCGCGGTATAGGGGCATGTACGCGGGCAATATAGGTCCATGGATTGTCATGACAACAGGTGTCTCAGACATTTCCGCAAAGGGAAGTGTGGAATAGCCGCTACTGTCATGAATGACGTCAAATTCGCCTTTCATATCGGCAAATGCTCGACCGAGCGACTGTAGCAGCGGCGGATTTACATCATACAGCGGCTTGATCCGAAGTTCGCGTAAGCCTTTTGGAGCCACGGAGTTTAATGTTGCAGACGTAAGAGAATCGCCAGAAGCGAATAGTGTTACTTTGTGTCCCCGTCGTATAAGCTCTTCCGTTAGGGAATGGATTAAACGCTCTGTACCACCATATTTCTTGGGGGGTACACGCTCCACGAGCGGAGCGATCATTGCAATTTTCATAGTTGAGTTGAGCGAGTGAAATAAAGTTTACTTTAATTTCCGAGCGAACGACGACTATATAACGCATAGCGTTCTATAGGTCCTTAACTAAAGCAGAACCAATCTAAAGAGCAAGTGAAGAGTTCAGGTTGACGAAAATAAACCCGTGTCTCCTTATTTTTTATTCGTGTGAAGTGCAATCTTGCTTTTTTATTGTTATGTTTGTGGTGTCATCGGAGCTTCTGTCGGGGTGTGGTATAACAATTTTAAGTATGCCGTCGGATACAGTGTCGGGGTGTGGTATAACGGTATTACGTACGCTTCGGGTGCGTAAAATCCGAGTTCAATTCTCGGCACCCCGACACTGTGTCCGAAAATAAATATAACTTCCGACTCTTTTATACAGATTTTTGTATCCGTTGTAGGAGTTATTGGCTCGCTTGGATATTACCCTCAAGCATGGAGGATATTCAAAAATAAATCTGCTCACGATGTATCGCTTTCTACCTATGCAATTTTTGCATTTGTCACGACAACCTGGCTTCTGTACGGTTTTTACGAAAATAGTTGGGTAATTATTTCCAGCTTTGCATTGGGAGTAGCTGGTTCTTGGTTGGTCACTATTCTCACGTTATATTACAGACGCCAAAAGGGCCTGTAGTAAAGTGGTATTACACGGCATTCGCATTGCCGAGTCGCGAGTTCGATTCTCGCCAGGTCCACCAAAGACACAATAACCAGCCCTGCGGCTGGTTTTGTGCTTTGGAGGAAGGCGTAGCGATGTTTCGTTAGCAGACGAAACCGCGAGCCGGGGTCGCGAAAATTGCGAGCGACGGCGAGCAGTTATTTGTGACCACAACGTGGAAGACGGAGGCATTTTTTTACAACAGTAAAAATAGTCGAGTCAGGGTCGTGGAATTTTTTGTGCGACGGCGCAAAAAATATCCCTGACCACAAAATACACAATAACCGCCACCGCTGGGGTTTTGTGCTTTTGTGGGGGCCGCAGCTATACTAAGGAAGGGATTTGGACAAAATGATGTATGAGGGGTAGGCTGGAGCCATGACTATTTACGACCGGCTTGCAAATTTTTTCTTTGAGGTGGGCACGTTACGTAAGCTTCCGCGCATTCACCGCCAGACGCTTCTTACCGACGACACTTCGGACACTATCGCATCTCACTCTTACAGAGTAGCGATAATTGCGTGGCATTTGGCAAAGATGGAAAAAGCCGACCCGTATAAAGCTATTATGATGGCGCTTTTTCATGATATGGCCGAAGCTCGCAGCGGTGACCACAATTGGGTACATAAGCGATATATAAAAATTTTTGAAGATGAAATAACGAAAGAACAGTTAGGTACGCTGCCATTTAAAGACCTTGAGGAGTTCGTCGAAGAATACAACGTGCGTAAATCAAAGGAATCTATTATTGCCAAGCAAGCCGATCTTCTGGATCAGATACTTTTGTTACGTGAGTACGAATGGCAAGGCAATAAGGAAGCTGCACTCTGGCTGCATCAAGCAGGCAAAAAAGAGGGGAGAGCACGGCTGAAAAAGTTCACTCTTGCAAGCGCGCGAAAGCTTGGTGAAAGCATCTACAAGACCGCGCCCTCACAGTGGTGGGAGAACCTCTGGACAAGCAAGAACCGCTAAAACTAGGGTATTATTAAAGGCATGATCTACGGCATAGTTTTGGGCCTTCATATTACCGCTGCAATTGTTACCCTGGGCGTTATTGCATATGCACTCAATGCGCTTTTACAGAAACATGTTCCCGCGTATAAAAATGCGGCGCGCGCGGTGGCCTTCTTGGCGATTTTTGAAGTACTAAGTGGAACGCTCTTGGTAGGGCTTTCCCACATCGGCTTTACATCTCATTTTTTAATTCACATCGCCGCATATCTTCTTGTCTGCGCCGCCACTGAGCTTCTTTTGATAGAGCGGATGCGCCGCGCCGTATGGGTGTCTTAACCCTATTTCCTCTCCTTACTCCCTCAGGAGCTGTGGGTCTCGCTGAGCGCGCGCTCATGATGCACGTGGTCCTTTTTATGCTCATTGTTACTATTCCGGTGTACTTTCTTCTTTTTTTCTTCGCCTGGCGCTATCGCGATCGCAAAGTGGGCGCGATAGCAAATACAAAAGGCGGGCGGGTTGCGTATTTTCCCAATTGGGAAAGCGGGAAAATGGAAGAGCTTGTCTGGTGGGCGATACCGTTTGAGATAGTGCTTATTTTAGGTGCCTTAACCTGGAGTAGTACGCATGCGCTCGCGCCGGAAAAGCCACTGGAGGGCGGAACACCACTTGTTATTGAGGTGGTAGCTCTTGAGTGGAAGTGGCTTTTTATTTACCCCGAAGAGAATATCGCCACGGTGAATTATCTGGCAGTACCGGTTGATCGCCCAGTTGAGTTTCGTGTAACGGCCGATGCGCCTATGAATTCGTTTTGGATCCCACAGCTTGGCGGGCAGATATATGCGATGACTGGTATGACCACCTCTCTTCATTTAATTGCGAACGAAGAAGGCGTGTTTGCCGGTGGCTCCGCCAATTATAGCGGCGACGGTTTTTCAAAAATGAAGTTCATGACGCATGCGATATCGGAAGAAGATTTCAGCGCTTGGGTACAAGAAATACGAACTTCTCCCATTGTACTTTCTTTTAATGCATACAAAATGCTTGCCGAGCCCACTGTAGAAAGTGAACCGACGTATTATGGAAGGGTAGAGAATAACCTATACAATACGATTGTCATGCAATTCGCGCACGCAATGAATGGAGGGTTTCAAGAGGGTAAGACTGGTGGTCGCTTTCCGGAGCGCGCTCTTCAAACCTTCCACGAATAAAGATATATGTTTGGTAAACTCACACTCGATGCATTCATCCACGACCCTGTCGCAACCGGGGGGCAATTAGGCGTTGTTTTTGGCGCGCTGGCAGTAATTGCCCTGCTATTTTATTTCAAGCGCTGGAAGTGGCTGTATAAAGAATGGCTCACAAGTTTAGATGCCAAAAAAATCGGCATTATGTACCTTATTCTCGCAGCAGTCATGCTTGCGCGGGGTGCGATGGATGCGTTTATGATGCGCGCTCAGCAGGCGATCGCTGTTTCTCCAAACCCCGGCTACCTTGACCCGGAGCACTTTTCGCAAATCTTCACCGCGCATGGTGTCATCATGATATTTTTTGTCGCGATGCCATTTATGTTCGGCCTCCTTAACCTTATTGTGCCGTTGCAAATAGGCGCGCGTGACGTAGCATACCCGTTTCTTAATTCAATAAGTTTTTTTCTAACGGTTGTCGGAGCAATGCTTATTAACCTTTCGCTTGTTATGGGGGAGTTTGCGGGAACGGGCTGGCTTGCGTATCCGCCATTGAGCGAATTGCAGTACAGCCCGGGGGTTGGCGTTGACTATTATATATGGGCGCTACAAATCGCCGGTGCCGGAACGCTTATCGCGGGCATCAATTTTGTCGTTACTATCATAAAAATGCGCGCGCCGGGAATGACGCTTATGCGCATGCCGATATTCGTGTGGACTTCTCTTGGTTCGATGCTATTGGTTGTATTCGCGTTTCCGATACTTACCGCAACGCTTGCGATGCTTGCGCTTGACCGGACGCTCGGTATGCATTTCTTTACGACCGAGCTAGGAGGCAATGCCATGATGTACGTCAATCTTATTTGGGCGTGGGGACACCCCGAGGTCTATATACTCATCTTGCCCGCTTTTGGCATATTTTCAGAAATTGTGCCGGTATTTTCGCAAAAAAGACTCTTTGGTTACACCTCAATGGTCGTTGCTACCTTAGCAATCGTTGTGCTTTCGTTTGTGGTTTGGGTGCACCACTTCTTTACGATGGGTGCGGGAGCGAATGTAAACGCGTTTTTCGGTATTATGACAATGGCCA
>JACMMG010000056.1 GCA_014379165.1 Candidatus Parcubacteria bacterium | reverse complement strand
TGAAGCCATTGTCACCGTGCCTTTGCCGCTTATAAAAACTATTGCTTTTATACCACCCATTCCTGATAAACTGAAAGCTGCATCGGAAATTGGATTCGGCTCGGTAATTAAAATTTTAATGCGATTCCATAACGCTTGGTGGAAAAAAGCACAGGGAAAGAATTTTGAAAAACTCTTCTTTCTCTTCTCAAATGAAACGATCCCAAGTTGGTGGACCCAATACCCTGAAGATCGGGCAACTCTGACTGGTTGGAAAGCCGGTCCTACAGCGGAAAAGCTTTCGGAAAAAACTGAAGCAGAAATAGAAGAGATAGCACTTCAGTCACTCTCAAATATTTTTAAAATGCCTATGGCACAATTGCAAGACGAATTGATAACGTCAAAAATCATACGATGGAGCCAAGATCCTTATGCAAAAGGCGCGTATAGTTACCCCACGCCTGAATCTACAAAAGCGATTGAGGAACTATTAATGCCCGTCGATGGCAGACTATTTTTTGCCGGAGAAGCAATTAATTCCAGTTGGACGAGCTCCACGGTAGAAGGGGCGCTCGCAAGTGGTCTCTCCGCGGCTCAAACAATTTTAAAAAAATAAGGTCGCGTGGATAGCGACCCCATATCACTCTCGATGCTCACCACAGGCGAGGACGTGCGCCGCGATTGAGGACTACGATCCCGTCACCGTCGGAAACTTGTATGAGACGTTCGCTTGAGACCAGCATTCCGATTTGAGAACTCTCGGTGGCAAACCCAGCGGGGTTGTGAAGGACGAAGTATTCCGTTCCATTCATCACGCGAAAACCGTAGATGAACACGAAGTGTCCTCGCTTGACCGGAACGGGTTCGTTGGAGCGCAAACGAATATCAGGATGGACTGAGAGGAGAACGTAGTGCCCAAACCCGATATATTGGCCCAAGCTGAATCCGCGTGGTCCGTTATGAACAGTGGACATGCCCCGCACGGCGTTTGCTCCTTGTGGATGAAGGGTCGAAACAAACTCGGCAAGTTCGTGATGGTATGCACCCCGCCACCCGATCTCCGCGTCTTCCCGATAGACTCCAGCTGCACAGGCTCGGTCGAAAAGTTCCTCAAGCGAAGGTGCATCGAGCCCATCAGCGATCAGCAAGCTGCGCACACAGCACATAGCGCACCAATGCTGCTCTTTGGCGGTGACCGGCAACGAAGCCAACTGTGCGACCCATTGTTCAAGTCGGGTGGAATCCGAAATTTGACAGACAAATGCCTCTTCCGGATTTAGTCCTCCCAGTATTCTGTGGTAGCCCATATGAATGGTCCTTTCAAGAGCGGTACCTGTATTGCAACAATATCTGTACGATAGGAGTTTCTTAAGCAACGACAGAACCTTTAAAAATGCCCTGTCTCGGGCTATACTGGGGGAATTATGGCAAAATATCCCACCATTGTTACAGTCATTGTTCTTATCGGTCTTATTGGCGTTGGCGCGTATTTCCTCACAGGAGGGTTTTCCGCTAAAGTAGATCAACCTCAAAACACGAACACTAACCAGTCGAGCACTAACGATAAAGCAACCACAACGCAAGAAAGAGGGCCCACATCGATCATTGGCACGTCCGTAGAAGGACGCAATATTACTGCATATCATTACGGGCAGGGAGATACAGAATTATTGTTTATTGGCGGCATTCACGGAGGATACGCCTGGAACACCGTCCTTTTAGCCTACGAGCTTGTTGACTACCTTGCGGAGCATCCTGAGGCTGTCCCTTCAGACGTGACTGTTACTGTTATTCCGGTCCTCAACCCTGATGGTCTTGAGACTGTAGTTGGTACTACTAGCCGCTTCTCACTCTCTGACGTACCTTCCTCATCAGGAGAGACAATACCGGGTCGCTTTAACGCCAACAACGTGGATTTAAACCGCAATTTTGACTGTGAGTGGCAAGCCTCGGGCGTGTGGCAAAATACCAAAGTAAGCGGCGGAGATAATGCTTTCTCCGAGCCGGAAAGTCAGGCGATCAAAACCTACATTGAAATGAATATGCCAAGCGCGGTTATAGCCTGGTATAGTGCTGCGGGAGGAGTGTTCGCGTCTAATTGTCGCAACGGCGTATTGTCTGAGACACGTACTATCACTAACATATATGCGGATGCTTCCGGTTATAAAGCCTACGAAGATTTTGACTTTTACGAGACAACGGGAGATATGGTGAATTGGATAGCCAAAAACAATATTCCCGCCATCAGCGTTCTCCTTTCTAACCATACTGACGTTGAGTGGGATAAAAATTGGAAAGGCATCGAGGCGCTTCTTGAGAACTACGCTGACTAATGCGGTTCTTCCAAACAAAACGAATTGTCATACCACTTCTTGTTCTGCTTGGTGCGGGTGGGGCTACTGCACTGTATCTCTATAGAGAGACGCCCGCGCCAGTGCAGGAGCAAATAGACTTAAAGCTCGAAGCAAAAACACAAATAATTGGCACATCGGTCCAAGGGCGTACGATCGAAGCATACACCTACGGGCACGGAGAGAAGCATCTCGTGTTTGTCGGTGGCATGCACGGGGGATATGAATGGAATAGCGTGCTCCTGGCATACCAGTTTATTGATTACCTCGCTGCAAATCCAAGCGTCCTACCGGGGGATGTAACAGTCTCTATAATTCCTTCCCTCAATCCTGATGGTCTATTTATGGTAGTTGGCAAAGATGGGCGTTTTACCCAGGCTGATGTGTCTGCAAATGTAGCGACCCTTGAGGGTGGACGATTCAATGCAAACGACGTGGACTTAAACCGCAATTTTGACTGCAAATGGAAGCCAGAGAGCACCTGGCGAAGCAAAAATGTAAGTGCTGGGTCATCAACATTCTCTGAGCCCGAAGCTCGCGCTTTACGAGATTTCGTTTTAGACAATCATCCGGATGCGGTCGTCTTTTGGCATAGCCAAGCTTACGCCGTATACGCATCAGAATGTGACGCAGGCATTTTGCCAACTACGCTCGATATGATGAATGCCTATTCTCGCGCGTCCGGCTATCAAGCAGTTGAAAAATTTGATGCATACGAAATTACCGGGGATGCAGAAGGGTGGCTTGCCTCGCTCGGCATCCCTGCAATAACCGTGGAGCTTAAAACTCACGAGACAATTGAGTGGGAGCAAAACCTCGCCGGCATTAAAGCACTATTTGGCCTCTTTCTTGCTCGTTAGTAAGCAAGATTCGCCCCTGACCCCTTATTGAAAAAGTCCTTATTTCGGGCTATAATGCGGCAATTATAGAGTGCTATGCACTATATAGTCGTTCGTTCGGAAATTAAAATAAATTTTATTTCACTCACTTCCTAGACTATGGCAAAACCTTATATTCCGAGCGACGTTATTCTTAGGCGATATGCAGGTGTACTGGTCAATTTTGCCCTCAATGGAGGCAAGGGAATAAAAAAGGGCGATGTGGTGCGTGTTTCTTCAAGTGAATCTGCAAAACCTCTTTTTAACGCCGTTTGCAACGCAATTGTAGATGCTGGCGGGCACGTTATTTCTAACTACTCGCCGGATGACGAACAGGGTGACAAACGCCGCGCAGAGAGCTTCACCCGTTATTTTTACGAGCACGCCTCGCCAGAACAGATAACATTCTTTCCTGGCAAATACCTCAAAGGTCTTATAGACCAAATCGATCATTCGCTTTTTATTCTTGCTGATGCCGACCCGCACGCATTGAAGGGTGTAAATCCTAAAAAAATCATGGAACGCGGCAAGGCGCTGAAACCGTTCATGGATTGGCGCCATAAAAAAGAATGGGCGGGTAAATTTACATGGACTATTGGTATGTATGGCACACCAGCCATGGCTCGTGAGGCGGGACTTAGCGAAAAAGAATACTGGGATCAGATAATCAAAGCGTGCTTTCTTGATTTGCCCAACCCAATAGCTAGGTGGAAGCAGGTATATAAAGAGATAGAAACATATCGTCAAAAACTTAACGCACTTACGCCTAAAACAAAGTTCCTCCATATCAAAGGTCCAGACATTGATCTTAAAATTACACTTGGTGAAAAACGCAAATGGCTCGCTGGTCGCGGGTACAACATGCCTAGCTTTGAAATATTTACAAGCCCGGACTGGCACGGAACTGACGGCTGGGTGCGTTTCAACCAGCCACTGTATCGCTATAGCAACAAAATTACCGGCATACAGCTTTGGTTTAAAAACGGCATTGTTATAAAGTCGAGCGCAAAAACAAACGAAAAGCTCCTTAAGGAAATGATCGCCACCCAAGGAGCCGACAGGCTAGGAGAATATTCTCTTACTGACAAGAGACATTCGCGCATTACGAAATTCATGGCAGAGACTCTCTACGACGAAAACATGGGCGGCCCGTACGGCAACACGCATATGGCGCTCGGCATGTCGTATCGCGACACCTACACTGGTAACCCTTCAAAACTTACTGAAAAAGAAGCGCAGAAACTGGGCTTCAACGATTCTTCTGTACATACGGATATTATTTCGACCACTAACCGCCGTGTGACGGCACATCTTAAAAACGGCACGACCAAGGTCATATATGACAACGGCCAGTTCGTTTTATAACCTCGCTCTTTAAAAGAAATGCCCATTACGGTCAAAACCCCCATATACGAAGGGCCTCTGGATCTCCTTCTCGACCTTATCGAGAAGCGAAGACTTCTTATTAATGATATTTCGCTTGCGAGCGTCACCGACGAATATATTGCTCGCATAAACAATATGAGTAGCATGCCGGTAGGGGAAACGGCGGAGTTTATTGCGCTTGCTTCCACCCTTCTTCTTATAAAATCCCGCTCGCTTTTGCCGAACCTAGAAATTTCCGGGGAAGAAGAGCGCGATATTAAGGAGTTGGAATACCGCTTAGCGCTTTTTGCGCTCATTAAAGAAGGGGCCAAAGGCCTGCATGCTTCACGCTCGCTTCCTATGCTCCATGAAGGCATTCTTCCGGAAAGGGAGCCTCTATTTGTCTGGGACAGTGCTATCAGCCTTCAAAGCCTGCAAGGAAGCGCGCGTACGCTTATTGAAGGCTTTCCTCAGACGCTAACGCTTCCAAGGGTCGAGGTTAAAAAGACCGTATCACTTGAAGAAATGATTGATCATCTTTCGCAGCGCGTCGCGCGTGCCATGACACTTTCGTTTAAAGAATTTTCTGGCTTGGGGCAACGCGCACGGCCAGAAGTAATCGTGAGTTTTCTCGCACTTCTTGAGCTTGTGAAGCAAGGTATAATTAAAGCTTCCCAGACAGACGACTTTGGGGATATTACCCTCGAGTCAGATTCTGTCTCTACTCCTTCTTATGAATAACGATTTAAAGAACAAAATCGAAGCGCTTCTCTTTGGCCTTGGCCGTCCACTTTCCCATGCGGAACTTGCAGAAATGCTTGAAGTATCCGTGGAAGAAATCCAGGCTGCGGCAGGGGAAGCTGGGGAGGGCGGAATTGTTATAGTTGATGACGGCAAAATTCTTGAATTACGAGCTACTGCCAGCGCAGCGCAGGCGATTGAAAAAGCACGTAAGGAAGAAATGTCACGCGACATAGGCCGAGCTGGACTTGAAGTTCTTTCTGCAGTTTTATACCGTGGCCCATTGTCGCGCTCTGAAATAGATTTCATACGAGGCGTGAATTCTTCCCAAATTCTTCGCACACTTACTATGCGCGGACTTCTGCGTAGAATTCCCAATCCCAAAGATGAGCGTTCGTTCCTCTATGAACCCACTACTGATCTGCTTGCCCAGCTAGGAGTTACTTCGCTCACTGAACTTCCGGAATATGCCACAATGCGGCACGAGCTCGAAAAACTTGAAGCGGCCTACAAAGAAAAAGAGTCTGCATCACAATCATGAAACTACCTGCCAACCCACTGAAAGATTCTCCAACGATCGTCGTTATTGCTATAGCGGGCGGCGCGTTTCTGATCGCAATTATTTTGGCGGTCCTGACTGTTTTTTATAAGAATCAGGCAGCCCCTCTGGGTATTGTTCAATTTCCTGAAAGTCTTGGCATTGCACCTTCTTCTATTACTGCAAAAGCTGCAATCGTATATGATCCGGTTGAGAAAAAAGTTCTTTTTGCAAAAAATGCCGACACACCTTTGCCGCTTGCATCGCTTACGAAGCTCATGACTGCACAAACCGTATTGGGACTCCAACAAGATACGCAAAGTGTTTCTATTACTGCAAATGACCTAAGCCCAGAAGGAGATTGGGGCTTCTTGCCGGGGGATGTGTGGCGTTTGCGGGACCTCCTGCGCTTTGGGCTCGTTGCCTCAGCTAACGATGCAATGGCGGCCGCAGCAGCTGCAGCCAGTCCTCATATAATAGATGAAATGAATCGCACGGCCGGGAGCCTCGGCCTTTCACAAACCTACTTCCTTAACCCAACTGGGCTTGATGTTGATCCTGAAACCGCAGGCGCATATGGCTCCGCATATGACATGGCAGTCCTGGCCAGCACGTTTTTGGGGCAGTACCCGACATTGTTTGAAGCGACAACTCAGTCTTCGGTCACTATCCAATCGGGTGCAACAATACTTCACGCTTCCTCAACCGATACGCCCATTTTAGATATTCCAGGATTAATTGCTGCAAAAACTGGGTATACCGACTTAGCCGGCGGCAATCTTGTTGCAATATTTGACATCGAGATAGGACGGCCGGTTGTAATCGCTGTTTTGGGTTCCACTAAAGAAGCGCGCTTCAGCGACGTGCGAACGCTTATTGATGCAGTGCGCACGCCTCCGATCCGTTAACGTATGACGACCGTAGATACAATGCGAATATTCATGCCTGCGCTGTTTGCGTTTCTTTTTGGCGTGGGACTTACTCCATTTTTAACTTATTTTCTTTACAAATATAAATTCTGGAAACCGAAAGGGGGGAAGATAGCGCTCGACGGTACACCTGCAACAACTTTTAATTTGCTGCATGAAAAAAGGGAAGTTGGGACACCGCGAGCGGGCGGCATATTAGTGTGGGGAAGTGTTATTCTGACCGCCGGTGTGTTCAGTTTGCTTGATTATCTATTTCCTGACTCCTTTTACGATCTGGCCTTTATCAGCCGCGAGCAGACGTGGCTACCGCTTGCAGCGCTTGCGG
Source organism: Candidatus Parcubacteria bacterium (assembly GCA_014379165.1). GTDB lineage: Bacteria > Patescibacteriota > Minisyncoccia > Phycocordibacterales > SBAW01 > GWA1-54-10. The sequence goes on along the minus strand of JACMMG010000056.1, from coordinate 5,022 downwards.
CAGGGGCTCTGGTAGGCTTTATGGACGATCTTTATGAAGTGCGTGGCCATGGGGGCATGCGCCTGCGCTGGCGCCTCCTGGTTGTTATTATGGTGGCATTTCTGTGCGCATTGTGGTTTTACACAAAGCTCGACGTCTCATTCGTATCTTTTCCTTATTTGAATGTACCGCTTGAACTGGGAATACTTTTTATCCCTTTGTTTATCATCGTGGCCTTAGCACTATATGCTGGCAGCGTTATTGACGGCATCGACGGTCTTTCTGGCGGTATTTACGCAACTATCTTTGCTGCATATGCTGGCATCGCTTTCTTTCAGGCTCAATTCGACATTGCGGGCTTTTGCGCAGCAGTAGTAGGCGCACTCCTTGCATTCTTGTGGTTTAACATTCCGCCTGCGCGTTTTTACCTTTCTGAAACCGGAACTATGGGCCTTACGCTTGCACTCACCGTTGTAGTTTTCCTTACCGACGCCCGCGGAGCAGGAAGAGGCCTTGTAGCGCTTCCGATTATTGCGCTTCCGCTTGTTGCGACAGTCCTTTCGCTTTTTCTGCAAATATTCGGAAAGAAAGTGCTTCATCGCAAGATTTTGCACATTGCACCGCTCCATCACCATTTTGAAGCACTCGGCTGGCCACCGTATAAAGTGGTCATGCGCTATTGGGTAGTTGCGGTTATTTGCGCCATTATCGGCATGAGTATCGCCCTCGTATGAAAAAATCCATCGATATGCCGTTTTTGCTGGTTGCCTGCGTCATTGTGGTCGCAGGGCTGCTGGTTTTTACTTCTGCGGCGCTTGGGCTTATGGCACGCGGCGGCGGCGTCTCGTTTGCTTCGGTTGCAACAAACCAACTCCTGATCGGGTTTATCTGCGGGGGAGCAGCATGTTTTATCGTGTCGAGATTCGATTACCGACTCTTAAAGCCGTATACGCCTTATTTTTTTGCTTTTGCAATCGGTCTTACTCTTCTTACGTTCACCCCGCTTGGGCTTTCACTTAAAGGCGCCTCACGATGGGTAGATTTTGGTTTATTTTCTTTCCAGCCAGCAGAAATCTTAAAATTTGCGACAGTAGCCTTTCTTGCCGCTTTTTATTCGACCCACATGCGCACCGTAGACACCTGGAAGGGCGGCGTCTTGCCGCTTGGCGTCATTGCGGGAAGTGCAACACTCTTAGTACTGTTACAACCCGACACCGCAAGCGCCATGATGATCGTTGCCGGCGCTGTGGGTGTCTTGTTTGCTGCAGGCGGCAAATTTTCTCATATGCTTATCTTGGCGCTTACCGGCGCGGCAATTGTTGGAATCATGGCACTAAGCTACACCCACGTGGCAGATCGCATTGAAACATTTCTTAATCAAAGCAACGACCCGCACGGGGCCGGCTGGCAGATTCAACAATCGCTTATCGCAATTGGCTCAGGCGAAGTGTTTGGCAAAGGCTTCGGCCAAAGTATTCAAAAATTTTCCTATCTCCCCGAGCCTATGGGTGATTCGATATTTGCGGTAGTAGGAGAGGAATTTGGCTTTTTTGGAAGTGTCGCACTTGTTGCAGCATTTATTGCATTTGGGTTGCTCGCCCTGCGTATAGCTTCTCGAGCGCCAGACCCTTTTGGAGGATTGTTAGTTGTAGGGCTTACGGTACTGATAGTAGGGCAGTCATTTTTTAATATTGCATCGAGCTTAGGGCTAGTACCCTTGGTCGGGGTGCCCTTAATTTTTGTATCGCACGGCGGCACCGCACTTGCGATTGCTCTTGCGGAAGTAGGAGTGATCTTGAGCGTCTCGCGCCGCATGAAGTCATCAAGCAAATAAAAGTCAAATATTTTTAATTACGCTGTAGCGAAACTATAAATATCAGGCAAAACAGGAAATGAAAAAGCCGCCCGAAGAAAAGTGGGGCCGATGAGCGGCTTTTCCAATTTTCGTTCGAGCGGCTTAGCGTTTGCGGCCAGGGCGAAAGTCGACGTGCACAACTTCGCCCCTCTTCTTCGACGCGGTGTGCCGCACCAAGATGAACGCCCCGAAGGCCAGGATCGCGAAGGTTAGCCAGCTGAAGTCGGAGAATCCCTTGCCGATAATGACGGCGATCGTGATAATCGCAAGCACAGTCATTATCCGCGACTTGCCGGTGAAAAGCGGTTCGTCTGAACCGATCTTCGGCGGCGTGTCGGGCGCCTTCAACGTCTTCTTGGCATGTCCATCGTCGTTCGAGTCGGATTTTGGCTTGATGCTGAGACCGAGCCATATCGCTCCGCCAAGAGCACAAAGCACGCCAATGATCTGGGCGTTGATAACGGCATTTTCTGCCGCCCAGGCGATGTTGTGGAAGTTCAAAGCTCCGTAGCTTATCATCCTTCCGATTTCCATCGCTTCGGTGCCGAGGAAAGTGAGCACCCCAGCCGCAGCAGAAATTGCCACGACCGTGATTGCTTTCATGTGAATGTTCATCTACCCCTCCATTTCAATCGTTATTGGGTTACTTTACATTGTATCATATTTAGTACGCTGTTGTCAAGTGGGGAGAGAGTACTCCTGAAATAGCCTTATTTCTGCTACACTTTTTCTGTAATGAAGATTTTGTTTACCGGAGGGGTTACGGGAGGTCATTTTTACCCCATCATCGCAGTCGCTGAAGCCATAGACGAGCTCACGCGCGAAAAGAAATTCATTGAACCAAAGCTCTATTTTGCTTCGCCTACCCCCTACGACAGGGAAGCGCTTATCGCCAATAACATTACGTTTATTCCAACGGCGGCCGGCAAGACACGTCGCTACTTCTCAATTCTTAATTTCATCGACGTATTTAAAACTGCCTGGGGAGTTTTACGTGCCATGGTACGTATCTTTTACATTTATCCGGATGTTGTGTTTGGCAAAGGAGGCTACGGAAGTTTTCCCACACTCCTGGCTGCACGCATCTTCGGTATCCCGGTTGTGATACACGAATCTGACGCAGTCCCAGGCAGAGTCTCGCGCTGGGCAGGGAAGTTCGCTAAAAAAATTGCAGTTTCATACCCCGACTCCGCGCAGTTTTTCCCAAAAGAAAAAGTGGCTCATACTGGTAACCCCGTGCGCAAGTCGATACTCCTTCCGGCTCGCGAAGGGATGTATGAGTTCTTAAAACTTGAGCACGATGTACCGGTCATCTACATCACCGGCGGCTCGCAAGGTGCACAAGTAATCAACGACAGTATCCTCGCAGCGCTTCCACAACTGGTTGAGAAGTATCAGATCATCCACCAGACTGGCGAAGCAAATTTTGTTGAAGTTTCCGGCCGAGCAAAAGTCGCCTTGGGTAGTTCACTCCACCCTGACCGCTATAAACCATATGCATATCTTAATGACTTAGCGCTTCGCATGAGTGCCGGCGCTGCAAAAGTAGTTATTTCGCGCGCAGGTTCAACGATATTTGAAATTGCAGCATGGGGCCTCCCTTCCATTATTATTCCAATACCAGAGTCCATATCGCACGATCAAATGACAAACGCCTTCGCATATGCGCGTAGTGGCGCTGCCGTTGTAATAGAGCAAAACAATCTGACACCAGGTGTTCTTATTTCAGAAATCGAACGGATTATAACCAAGCCAGAAATATCGCGCGCTATGAGCGAAGCGGCTCGCGGCTTTGCTCGCGTCGATTCCGCAAAGCTCATCGCCAATGCCGTAATGGACATAGCCCTTTCCCATGAGTCTTAGAAATACATCCGATTAAAAAAAAATTGATCATCTCGTTTAGATTTATAGAACTCCAGACTATTCTTGACAGCTCGTTGAAGCTCGCGTAATACATACGGTCATGAGCAGTAAACAAGCCGCCCATGAAGCGATCTTTGGCCCTATTAATTCCCGTATTCTGCAGAAAACGAGAATAAAGAGTGCAGCGCAAAGGGAAACTCGGACGCCGAAACAACTTGAAAGGCACGTCAAGGGCCTCTCTAATCATTATCGGATTAGGATTCTATTTCTGCTAGCACAACATGGCAGCATGAATCTGGATCAGATCGTTCAAGCGCTTGAAGGGAACGTTAAGACTCTTTCCGAACACACCCGTAAGTTAACGATTGCGGGGCTTATAGAGAAAAAATATCAGGGTACGATGGTGTTTCATTCGCTCTCGCCCTACGGCAAAATATTTTACAGATTTTTGAAAGAATTCTGATATTCTGCAGAATTAGAGAATAGTTACACGATAGGTTATTTAATGACTTCGCTGACTCTGGTATAGTCAAAGATGTGGCAGAAAAGGTTGTAACCAGGTTTGCCCCTTCTCCAACAGGGTTCATGCATGTAGGAGGAATTCGTACAGCGTTATATGCGTGGTTTTTTGCGCGCAAAAATAAAGGGACCTTTATTTTGCGTATTGAAGATACAGATAAAAAAAGGGAAGTGGAAGGCTCAATAGAGCACATTATCCAGTCGCTAAAGTGGCTTGGTCTCACGTGGGATGAAGGAGTGGACATTGGAGGACCTCATGCACCGTATTTACAATCAAAGCGACTGGAGCTGTATAAGACGTACGCAGACATGCTTATACAAAAAGGCCACGCGTATGCGGACCCCTTCACCGAAGAAGAGGTAGAGGCGTTTAGGAAGGAAGCGCAAGAGCAAAAAAAACCGTTTTTATATAGAGAACATCGCAAAGACACTTTGCCTTGGAACGGCAGCGTTCCACTACGGTTTAAGGTGCCCGAAATTAAGCGGCATGTATGGCATGATCTAGTGCGAGGAGACCTTGAGTACGGCGAGGAAGGCCTTGATGATTTCATTCTTATCAAAAGCGACGGATATCCAACGTACAACTTTGCACATATCGTTGACGATATCGAAATGGGAGTCACCCATGTAATTCGGGCAGATGAATTTATTGCTTCTACGCCTAATTATCTTTCGGTATATGAAGCCCTCGGAAAGGAACCTCCTGCTTTTGCAACCCTACCGCCTATTTTAGGGCCTGCAGGCACTAAAAAATTGAGCAAACGGGATGGAGCAAAAGACATTCTCGATTACAAAGAAGAAGGCTA
>JACMMG010000009.1 GCA_014379165.1 Candidatus Parcubacteria bacterium | reverse complement strand
TCGATCGACGGTATTTTTGTGCTCCCGCTGACCCAAATTTTTTTTGCGTAGTTGTGTAATCTAACGCCGGAGCGTTGCCGCGCACTTGCGCGGCCGCGAGGTGGTGCCTAGACAAACCTTTGCGACGGCAAAGGTTTAGTCGAAGGAGATTCCTCGCGAGGACATAAGTCGACTTGTGATCACAAACACAAAAAAGAAAAGCGCATCCGAAGATGCGCGTTGCAGGAAATGAGGCAGAACTGGTGAACCGATAGTTGACGAGGCGTTTACTCTCGTCCGGCTGCTCACCGGGCCCATGTGGCGACGATAAATCTTTCTCCTTGCGGACGTATCCGGTATTAGCCTCTCCCCGTGTCCCCTGAAGGGTTAGGGCCGCTCCATCTGCAGAATAGTCACGGTCTGTGCCGGTGGCCCCGAAGGCTCCGACTTCAGCGTGTGGGTTATTCCGAATCGCCACTCTCTCTTCCCGATTAGCTTCGCAGCTTAGTCTGGACGAGCGAGGCAGGGCTCTTTAGCCCTGCTGTGAGGTTCCGCTTTCAACGAAAGGAAAGGTTCTGCCAGAGATAAGTATAGCGCCGACCTGGCGACCGTCAATGCAAAAATGGTATAAGAGAAACGTCAGCTTCTGTAGTTCAATGGATAGAATGCCTCCCTCCGAAGGAGGTGACGCAGGTTCGATTCCTGCCAGAAGCACCGAGTAAAAAAGCGAGACGAGGTGCTTCTGGAGCACGCAAACTGCTTTGCGTGCGTCAGGAATCGAAAGCCGGAGCATGTCGCTTTAGCGACTGTGAGGCGGGGTCGCGAGTTCGCGAAGCGAAACTTGTGACCGATCCTGCCAGAAGCACTGAAAATCACAGCGCTAACTTTACTTGACTTCTATATGACCTATATAAAGTGGCGAAAGCGCGTATTGCACCCGCGCTGTGTTCAAAGACCCAGGCTCAACCGGACTGGTACGTTTTGCCTGTGTTATGTCAGTACCACATAGTCTTATAAGAGTACCTATAGCGGGATGAGCCTCAGTATAAGAGAAAAGACCTGTCACGTCGTGAACTTTACCTTCATCAATAATCCAGCAATCGCTTGTAAGGTTGTGACGCTCTACGTCTGCTTTAGAAAAGAACTTTTCATCACTAGGGTAGCCGCCGTCCGCGTAAAGCATATCTCTAGGAAACGGATCTCGATCTATGTCATATCCCTCGATATTATTATCAAGAGGTTGCAATTCTGTGAGGTAAAATAGTGCTTTTTGAACTGCAACAGCCGGAGGTCTTTCAATACCAACTGCTTTTTCATTGAAAAAATGATTACTTAAAACAAAGAAACCGCCAATAAGTACAATAGCAGTTGCCGTAATCCAGAGTAGTATTTTCATGTTTATTACTATACCCTTGAATACGATACGGTTCGGGTAAATTACGCCTTGAGCGAACGCGAGATCTTAGATTTGCGTCGCGCAGCGGTATTCTTTTTTATAAGTCCGCGCTTAAGCGCCTTGTCGATAGCCTTATACGCAGAGGCGAGCGCCTTTACGTCTCCCTTAGCTGCGGTTCGTACGCCCTTAAGCGCATTGCGTAAGGACTTTTTGCGCTGGTCATTCATGCGCTTTCGGCGCAGAGACTGGCGGTGAGCTTTCTTGGCGGATGATGTAATTGCCATGCAGGGAGAATACGATAAAAATCGAATGGGCGCAACTGCCTTCGAGGCGCTATGATTAAGGCGATGATCGGCAAGCTTACAGGAAGATTTGATGGAATAACGCCGGATGGGAGCGCAATTATTGATACGGGCGGAGTTGGCTACGCGGTACGGCTCTCCGCATCGAACTTGCGAGAATTGCAGGCAAAACAAAATGCTGATATTTCTCTTTTTATCCACACGGCTGTGCGCGAAGATGCCATAGATCTCTATGGGTTTCCTACGCTCGAAGAACTTTCGTTCTTTAAGAACCTCATTAGCGTTTCAAGCATTGGCCCAAAGACAGCACTTGGGATACTCAACGTCGCAGACGTCTCTACCCTTAAGCGCGGCATCGCCCAAGGCGATGCAAGCATGCTCACAAAAGTATTTGGTATCGGCAAAAAAAGTGCTGAGCGTATTGTTGTTGAGTTGCGCGATAAACTTGTAACAGAAGTAAGCGCGCGCGGCGAAAGTGTTGGTGGTGGTGGCGATGATATCGACGTTATTGAAGCGCTCATCGCTCTTGGATATTCAGCCGCAGAAAGTCGCGCAGCACTTAAAAAGATTCCAGGCGAGATTTCCGGCACCCGCGAGCGCTTAAGCGCAGCGCTTAAAAATTTAGGTACCCATGCGTAAAACTATGAAACGATTTTTGCGAAAACTCATTCCCTCTTCGATCCTAAGCAGATACCACTACACCTTGGCGGTGCTTGGTGCACTTTTTTACCGCTATCCGTCGAAATCTCTTTTTGTTATCGGTGTGACTGGCACAAAGGGCAAATCAACAACGGTCGAGCTTATCCGGACAATTTTGACTGAAGCGGGTCATACGGTTGCTGTGGCAAGCACTATCCGCTTTGCCGTAGGAAACGAAAGCGAGCGGAATTTATTTAAGATGACAATGCCGGGGAGATTTTTCTTGCAGCGTTTTTTGCGCCGCGCCGTGACCAAAGGTGCCACCCATGCTGTTGTTGAGATGACTTCCGAAGGCGTTCTCCAACACCGACAAGTCGGTATTGAGCTTAATGCGCTTATTTTTACGAACCTTTCCCCCGAACACATAGAACGGCATGGAAGTTTTGAAGCATATGCCGAAGCGAAGTTTGCACTTGCAAAACACCTTGAGTCTTCGTCGAAGCGTCCACGCTACATCGTTGCCAACGCCGAGGACGCATATGGTAAAAAATTTCTTACTATCGATGCGGAAATGAAGCTCCCCTTCTCGCTTAAAGACGCCGAGCCGTATAACACCGACGATCGAAATATTCGTTTTGTTTGGAAGCGCAATGAACTTTTTACCGTGCCGCTACCCGGGCTCTTTAACCTGAAAAATATTTTAGCTGCAATGGTACTGACCGAAGCGATGGGAATTGAACTTCCAATACTAAAACGCGCGCTTGAACATGTGCGCCCGATACCCGGACGCGCTGAGCGTGTAGAAAAAGGCCAGCCGTTTGGTGTTGTTGTCGATTATGCTCATACACCCGATTCTCTACAAGCACTCTATGAAACATATAGAGGTCAGCGCATAATCGGCGTCTTAGGTTCAACGGGAGGTGGTCGCGATACGTGGAAACGTCCTGCAATGGGCGCAATTGCCGATGAGTTCTGCACGATGGCTATTCTCACCAATGAAGATCCATACGACGAAGATCCGTCAAAAATAATTCAAGAGATAGCAAAAGGATTTAAGAAAACGAAACCGTACGTAGTGATCGACCGACGTGCCGCCATGCGCGAAGCACTCAAGGAAGCACGGCCAGGAAGTGTTGTTCTTATAACCGGCAAAGGTACCGACCCATACATCATGGGTAAAAGCGGAAGTAAACAGGAATGGAGCGACAAAAAAGTTGCAGAAGAAGAACTTGAAAAGTTGGGCTACGAGCTTGCGAGTAAATGATAGTATTAACTTATGGCAGACGAAGGCGGCGATGGAATGAAAGAAATATGGGAGACACTCTTTTTGCTGGGAGGTATACTCGTGTTTCTCTTTATATTATGGTTTATGAACGGCGGCCCAGAGAAAGAAGGCATTCGTGGACTCTTTATTAAGCCCCTACCTCCCATCGATAGCGGCGAAGTATACGGGCCGACCTTTCGAGAAGAAGAACCAGTAGAACAGTAGTAAACACGCGCTTGTATGCTCAATTCAATATTTAATCCATTTCCAGATTTGTTCATGTTGGGATTCTTTGCCCCGACTCTTATTCGCCTGAGCGTCGGACTTTTATTTGTGTACATCGGGTACATGCAGTGGCGCAACCGCGAAGTTATTGCGCAGATGCGCTTCCCTATCGTAGGAAGCGGTATGTGGATCGCGTTAGTATTTATGTTCTTCCACTTTGCCGTTGGGCTTATGCTTATCGCAGGATTTTATACGCAAATAGCCGCACTCCTTGGTATTGCAGGAAGCCTCAAGGGTCTTATCCTTAACCGGCGGCACCCTACTCTTATTATCGTTTCAAATGGGACAGTTGTTCTTGCAATCGTAATGCTTCTGTCACTCCTTGTAACCGGTGCCGGAGCGTTTGCCTTTGATATCCCGCAACTATAGTCTCGTCCTCCATAACATTCGAAGCGTACATAACGTAGGCTCTATCTTTCGCAGCGCCGATGCGGCGGGAATTTCGCGTATAATTCTTTCTGGCTACACGCCAGGACCGCTTGATCGTTTTGGCAACCCACGAAAAGATTTTACAAAAGTATCACTCGGCGCAGAAAAGTCTGTGCCATGGATACAAAAGAAAACAATTGCATCGGTACTCAAAGAACTCAAAAAAGAAAACTGTTTTCTTGTTGCAGTAGAGCAAGACGCCCGTTCCACTTCCCTCTTTGACTTTCAAGCTCCAAATAAACCGCTCGCTGTAGTAATGGGCAATGAGGTGCGCGGAGTCTCCCCGCAAGTGCTTAAGCAATGCGATGCGATAGTCGAAATTCCCATGCGCGGCAAAAAAGAATCGCTCAATGTCTCAGTCGCAGCCGGCATCGCTCTTTTTACATTACTTCATAAATAAAGTATCTTTGTGTTCACTCTCTAGGTTCTCTAGAGTGGACGATCTTAACCGAGCGAGGAGGGCTCGATGAAAATTCCAAAAAGGATTGCGATCATCCCCGATGGCAGCAGAACGTGGGCCGAAAAACAAGGCCTTCCTGCGACGTATGGCCATAATCGGGGCTTGAAGGTCTTGCAAGAGGTTATTCCCGCTGGTTTTGACATGGGGGCTGTAGAAATCGCCGTTTGGGGAGCTTCGATCGAAAATCTTCTAGGTCGTCCTTCACCACAGACACGGAACCTCTGTAGGCTTTTCAAGTTCGATCTGAAACGTAGGGAAAGGATGGGCGACGAGAATACACGCTTCCTGGTCAACGGACTTTGGGAGCGGCACATCAAGGACCCGGAACTCAGCAGATTGATCAAGGCGGCGGAGGAACGGACCAAGAGCCACTTAGGACGCACGCTTATTGTCCTCTTTGGCTATAGCGGATGGCCGGACGACATCCTTCATGCTGCGGAGGCTTTGCAGAAGTCGGGAGAGGATGTATCGATGGAGTCGTTCCATCGGAATCTCATTTCCTCTTCCGTCTCTCTCAATGTCGACCTCATTATCCGCACGGGCGGTAACCGTCATTCCTCGGCAGGGTTCTTGGCCTGCCAAGCTGCATGCGCGGAGTGGTATGTAGCTGAAGAAGATTGGCCGGACTTCTCGGTCGAAAAACTTCAGGCTGCATTCGACTACTTTGCAACTCGACCCAGGAAAAACGGCAAATGAGCGACTCCAGCAGGCTATAAGCGACCCACCCGGGCCGCTTTTTTCTTTGCTACTAAGCTTTTTTTGTTGTATTTTAGCTACATCCCGCCCATAGCTCAGTTGGTAGAGCGGCTCCCTTTTAAGGAGATGGTCCCAGGTTCGAATCCTGGTGGGCGGACTAAGTCACATTTAGAGGTTTCATTTGCTTTCCCCATTTGCATCCCCTCACATACTTGATAAGAATCAATTTATCAAACTAGAAGGCACCGAATCTGTAGATATTACAGTATGTTGCGTAACAAAATCCCGAATTTCTTCGATTACTTCTGCATTTTTGGCGGGGTCGCTCGCGGCAACTTTTTTTGCAAACTCGTATAGCTTTAAATTCTCTACTTGTAGCTTTCTCCCATTAGATGCGAGAAAATAATAAAGTGTCACAACTGCTACTCTTTTGTTTCCATTCTGGAATGGATGACTTTTAATCATAAAATAAAACAGTGTAGAGGCTTTCATTTCAAAAGATGGATATAAACTTCTCTTTTGGAAGGTTTGAAAGGGTGCTTTTAAGCAGCTCTCTAATCTGTCGGGGAATCTTGTGTCGAATGGAGGAATGGGTTCGTCATGTGTCATTAACTCTTGCGCCAGTTTGTGGGCAATATACTTTACTTCTGCAAGAGTCGGTTTATTTAATTTAGGCCTAGCCATGTTATTCCTTTCCCAGACGTCTCAAAGTTTCACCGTATTCTTTTACAGCTCTCTTTACCACCACGTCAATCTCGGCCTTTTTCTCTTGAGAAATAAAAGTACCTATGGCAACCCAAAACTCTTGAAGAGGAATTACATAATTACGTCCAATTTTAAATCCCTTGATTTGTCCTGACTTTATTTTTTTAAATACAGCAACCCTACTTACTCCTAATAGTTTTGCTAATTGGGCTGTTGATAGGTACTCAGGTTTTTTATCCTTATTTTCCATATAGAATTAGGTTAACATATGTTAACCTAATATACAAGAGTTGGGTTAACATATGTTAACCTATCTATCTTTTTACTTCTGAAATATTGAAAAACTACAGTTTCAGGGTGAAACGCTCTAACAAAAGTGCCAAGTCACCTGCGCCGCGGTGCGAATCGTGATACATAAAAACAAGCTCGCGAGAAAGGTTTGCGTCCTGCATCTGCCGTGCCTTCCATGCAAGAAGCCCTGCAATTGCCTCAGGCTTCTCCCCCGCCCTAAGTGCCTCTGTAAGCCCTAGCCAAAGTTTTTTCTTGTCATGTGCGGCAAGTGCCGACGTTATCCCAAACTGATCGAAGCGAAACTCTTTTTTCTCCGATTTGATGGTTTCTATTTTTATACCCGCTTTTGTAAGCGTCTCGGTCTCTTTTTTAAGCAGTTTTTCCTCTTCAAAAATAAACGTGTGTGGCGATTGGTCTAAAACCTCCGCAAGCTCAATAAACTCCTCTCCCCGCTCGCCATTGAGCGCTCCTACAAACACGATTATTTGTGTGCCGCCAAACAGCGCACCTGTTTGAGCAATCGAGGCAAGCTCTTCCATAGAAGTGTTTTGCCATTTGCGTTCATCGCTTCCTACAGGTCGTTTTTTCTTACCAATAATAACGTGCATCATATATTTAATTTTTCCATTTCGCCCCAATTAGGTCCTACTTTGCCTTCGGTTTTAAATGGTATGCCCTTGCGTTCCTTATCGGAAAGTATATTTTCCATAATTTCTTTTATCGTTGGTGCCAGTTCATCAACTTTGTTTTCTGCAACTTCAAACACAAGCTCATCGTGCACCTGCAATAAAAGATGTGCATCTTCTTCCATATTTTTTTCTTTGAGATACTCACTAATCCGTATCATCGCGAGCTTTATCACATCAGCTTGCGTCCCTTGCATTGGCGCATTTATCGCCATTCGCTCTGCCGACGCGCGTACGTACGGGATTGGTGACTTAATGCCGTCGAAATACCGCCGTCTGCCAAAAAATGTCGCCGTATATCCTTGGATAAGCGCTGATGCTTTTACTTCATCAATGTATGCTGCCAAACGCGGAAACGCGTCGAAATACTGATTATAAAATTCTTGCGCCTCCGCACGCTTGGTGCCCAATGACTGCTGCAGCGAGGTTACCCCCATGCCGTAGAGAATCCCGAAGTTAATGACCTTCGCGACACGTCGCTGGTCGTATGTAACATCCTCCGGCTTAGTGTGGAATACGCGCGAGGCAACCTCTGAGTGTGCGTCACCGCCGCGTTTAAAAATATCCATAAGAGCAGGATCGCCCGAAAGAAGTGCCGCAATGCGCAGTTCAATCTGCGAGTAATCGAAGGAAATGAGCGCATATCCTTTTTCTGCAATAAATCCGCGACGAATCGCACGCCCAAGTTCTGTTTTTATAGGAATATTCTGAAGGCCCGGGTTTTTCGTGGCAAGACGTCCGGTCGCAGCTCCTACTTGTATGAACGTAGTGTGCACGCGGTTCTTGTCGTCAAGAAGTGTTGGGATAATATCGATATACGTTGAGAGGAGTTTCTGCAACTCGCGATGCGCGAGAATATCACTAATAATAGGGTGCAAGTCCCGCATCTTTATAAGTTCGGATTCTCTTGTGGAGCGAGCGCCGCCTGCCGTTTTCTTTTGATTTTTTACTGAAAGACCTAGCTTGTCGAAAAGCACCTCGCCCAATTGCTTGGGTGAATTGATATTAAACTCGCCCGCTGCTGCTTTAAATATCCGTTTTGCTATTTTATCAAGTTCCACATGATATTCTTTTGAAAGCTCCGCGAGGAATTTTTTATCAATACACACGCCCTTACGCTCCATTTGTCGTAGTACAGGCATAAGCGGCAACTCTATTTTTTCATATACAAAATCGAGTTCTTTTTCTTTTATCGCTGCAAGGATATTTTTAAGCGCTTCGCTGAAATCTTTACTCTTCCCCATCCTGTATACATCTTCAAGCGTAGGTTCGGGAATATTTGAGTCGAGTACCGAAACTGCGAGGGCCGCTTTCTGGAACTCCTCATCAGAAACTGACATCGTCGCATACTCGAGCTCTATTTTTTCCGCATAGGTTTTACCTTCTTTGCTTCCAATGAGAAACTCCCGCACTCTTGGAGTGAGCGAGCGGAACTCGAACCGGCTGAGCATATCAAGCACTTTTTCAGAGTCTACGTTTTCCTTCCAGACCTTTTTCGGCAAAGAAAATTCTATTGGTGCATCTTTTCGTATTTCCGCGAGCAACTTTGAAAATTTTGCATCTTCTTCCCCTTCGAGAAGTTTTTTTATCATGCCCTCTTTCACTCCAAGCGCCATGACCTTCTTGGCATCTTTCTTGAGCGCCTCGTACATTTTCTCTATAAAACCAAACTCCGAAATAAGAATAGTTGCTGTTTTGTCTCCTATTCCTTTCACCCCCGGAATTCCATCGCTCGGGTCTCCGCGCAGGCCTTTGTAATCAGGAACGGACTGCGGCCCAAAACCATACCGGCTTATAACTCCTTTCTCGTCATAGAGTGCAGTTTCAGAGAGTCCTTTCTTGAGCGTAAATACCCGTACGCGTTCCCCTTCAACTAGTTGCAGCGTGTCCATGTCACCCGAAGCAATAATTATTTCGAGATTCTTTTTTCCTTTCATCTCTTCAACGATCGTCCCAAGTACGTCGTCCGCTTCGAATCCTTCTTTTTCATACAAAGGAACACCGAAAGCTTCTAAAACTTCGCGCGAGCTTTCAATTTGTGTTGCGAGTGCTTCGTCGAGTGCAGGCCGGTGCGACTTGTATTTTTCGTACGCAACATGCCGGTGAGTCGGCCCAGGAAGATCAAACGCAGCAATAATATAATCTGGCTTTAGGTCGGTCATAATGCGCACTAACATCGAAATAAGACCGTAGAGAGCGCCCGTCGGTTCACCACGGCTGGTCGCAAAATCAGGCAGCGCGTGGTACGCGCGATGCAAAATCGCGTGAGTGTCGAGCAGTACTAGTCTCTTTGTTTCTTTCATACTGTCGTGATTTCAATATACCGCTCCCCTGCCTGCGCAGGCAGGTCTTCCTGGGGGGTACCTGCCCCATTTGAAACGTCAGGAGTAAGAGAAAGTTTGAGTGTTATATCAGGCTCGGGAAGTGCACCCAAAACTTTTTCTGGCCACTCGATGCACACAAGCACTTGCGGGTCCTTAAGAAAATTCTCCGGCTTAAGTGCGGCAAACTCTGCCGGATTGTTTAAACGATACGCGTCGATATGTATGAGGGAAGTGAACGAACGGTATGATATATCATACTTTTTCATAAGCACGTACGTTGGACTTTGCACCGTCTGCGTAACGCCAAGTTCACGCGCAAGCGCTTGGACAAATGTTGTCTTCCCTGCTCCTAAGTCTCCTTGCAACGCAACAATAACTGCCTGACTTTTTGTTTCAGGTAGTTGTAAAAGCACCTTTTGTGCAAACGACGGTAATTCCTCAAGCTTCATCTTTTCCACGAGAGCATTGTACAATAATAAGCATATGGTTGTTTTTGCAGACGCAGAGCAAGAAAAGCGGATCGACTTTTTGCGCAAGCGCGAGGAAGAAGAGCTGGCGCAAGTCCTCTCGCGCAAATATGGCGTCGAGTATGTCGATCTGAGCCTTGTTGCTGTTAATACTGACGCTCTGCGCCTTATACCTGAAGCCGAGGCTATAGCCAGCGAGGCGGTCGTGTTTGGACGCGTCGGTAAGCGGGTAAGCTTAGCGGCACGCGCACCTGAGAACCCCAAAATAAAAGCGCTTATAGCTAAGCTCGCAGAGCTTGGCTATGAAGTGGTTGTGTTTATGACATCGCAAGAAAGCCTCAAACATGCATTTGCACGCTATGCAGACCTTTCCTACGCAACAGAAACAAAAGCGGGAGTCTTCGAACTTTCAAACACTGAACTTGAAGAGCTGCTTGCAAAAGTAAAAGGACTTGAAGACATCGGCAAGCTCATTAATGAAGCAATCACGCTAAAGCACGCATATCGCATTACGCGCATTCTTGAAGTTATTCTTGCAGGAGGTCTAGCTACTGGTGCGTCCGACGTGCACTTCGAGCCAGAGGAAGAAAAAGTACGGCTTCGCTATCGTCTCGACGGCGTCCTGCTCGACGTTCTTACGTTTGACCCGGACACGTACCGGCTCGTTCTTTCGCGCTTGAAGCTTCTCTCGGGCCTTAAACTCAATATTGGGAACGAAGCGCAAGACGGCCGCTTCTCGATAAAAATAAAAGGCTCAGAAATTGAACTGCGCACCTCGATACTCCCCGGCAACTATGCCGAGACGCTGGTGCTGCGTATTCTTAACCCTGCATCAATCGGTGTGACACTTGAAGAGTTAGGCTTAAGCCCTAAACTTCTCGCACATATAGAAAAAGAAATCACGAAGCCAAACGGCATGATACTCACAACTGGCCCTACTGGCAGCGGAAAGACTACGACCTTGTACGCTTTTTTGCGGAAAATAAATTCTTCGAGCACGAAAATAATAACTATAGAAGACCCGATCGAATACCACCTCGCAGGTCTGGTACAAACACAAGTAGATAAGAAAAATTATACCTTCGCCTCGGGCCTGCGATCTGCGCTCCGGCAAGACCCGGACATTATTATGGTTGGCGAAATTAGAGATGGAGAAGTTGCCGAAACCGCCATCAACGCGGCGCTTACCGGACACTTAGTGTTTTCAACACTTCACACCAACGATGCCGCTGGGTCTTTCCCCCGACTTATCGATCTTGGTATTTCAGAAAAAGTTCTCTCATCGGCAGTAAACACTGCACTTGCTCAGCGACTTGTTCGTAAATTGTGTGGCCACTGCAGAGTAGAACGTCCTGCAACACCGGAAGAACAAACGACTATCGACCGCACGCTTGCCGCTATTGTTGATCGTACGCTCGTGCCAGCCAAAACTAACGTGGTATACGATGCACACGCAGATGGATGTACTGAGTGCCACGGACGCGGCTATAAAGGCCGTATCGGCATATTTGAAGGCATTTTTATGGACTCGGCTATAGAGACGATATTGCGCAGCAAGCCTTCCGAGCGCGAAGTAGCAATAGCCGCGCGTCCGCAAGGCATTCCCACTATGCAGGAAGATGGAATAATCAAGGTTTTAAGCGGTGTTACCTCGCTTGAGGAGCTAACTCGCGTTGTCGACCTTGCCGCTGGGCTGTAGTCAACCCTGACAGGGCTATAAGAGAGGAGTAGAATGAATGGAGATCCTGCCTCAGTGGGCAAGGTCGGGTATGTACACCTCCAAGCAAGAGACATTTTCGAATATTTTCGAAAAGCGGAAGTCAGCATTGAGGATAGCATCCGCGTATACGCGCAAGCGTGTATAGCCAAAGCGTCCTTATATTGATTCCAAACCGGTGAGGGTTGTGTTGCTTGGAGGTGTACGCACCCGAAGTGCCGCTAAAAATTCCCAGATGCGGCAAAAACATGCAAAAGAAAAAGCTCCCAGGGAAAGGAGCGTGCTAAAGACAGCCTATCATACTTAAAATTACATGTCAAGGAGAGACGAAAACCCCGAAGAAGTTGAGAAAGTTGCCGCCGGGGAGGGCTTTTTAGACCAAACCCTGCGCCCCGCATCGTGGGATGAGTACGTCGGTCAAGAAGCAATAAAAAATAATCTGCATATTTTGCTTTCTGCCGCCAAAGAGCGCGGTAATCCGCCGGAACACATTCTTTTTTATGGTCCTCCAGGCTTAGGCAAAACAACACTCGCACACTTAATTGCGCGCGAGGTGGGTGCAAACCTGCGTACAACCTCCGGGCCCGCAATCGAGCGTGTCGGCGACTTAGCTGCACTGTTAAGCAACCTTGGTCCAAATGATATTTTATTCATCGACGAGATACATCGCCTTGGCCGCGCAATAGAAGAGGTACTCTACCCTGCTATGGAGTCCGGCGTTCTTAATATAATCCTCGGCAAAGGGCCCTCAGCGCGCACACTTGAGCTTCCCCTTCCCCCCTTCACACTCATTGCTGCAACAACGCGGGTTGCCGACCTTTCGGCACCACTTCGCTCGCGCTTCTCTGGTGGTGTATATCGTTTAGAATTTTATTCTGAAGATGACATCGCAAAGATTGTTGAGCGCTCGGCAAAAATACTCGATGTAAAAGTAGATAAAAGTGGTGTGCGAGAAATTGCAAAACGCTCTCGCGCTACACCGCGCACGGCAAATTATCTTCTTAAACGCGCGCGCGACTACGCACAGCTTAAGCGCACGGGCCTCACCAGTGAGGCTGTTGACGCTGCACTCGGCATGCTTGAAGTTGATGAGCTTGGTTTAACCCCGATCGACAGAAAAATGCTAGAGGTACTTATTGAACGTTTTAAGGGAGGACCAGCAGGAGTAAACGCCATTGCAGCGGCGCTCGGCGAAGAGCAAGCTACGGTAGCAGAGGTTCATGAGCCCTTCCTCTTACAACTTGGCCTTATTGAACGAACACCAAAGGGTCGGGTTGCCACTCGCCTAGCCTACGAGCATTTAGGCAAAGAAACTCCACTTCGGTTGTTATAGATATGCTTCGGATATCTTTCTTTTTCGCTTGGTACGATTTTTGGATTGGGGCATTCTACGATCGTCCTAATAAAACTCTCTATATTTGTCCCCTTCCCATGTGCGTCATCAAAATTTGGAGAGCTTAAAAAACCTATCCCTCCTCCCTTCCTAATAAAGTACTTTCATATATGAAAGTACTTTAAAACTCCTATTGCGGATATTCTCCATAGGCACGCCTCTTCCTTTTTGGTACGGGCACGAGTAAGAAGTGCAGCGGATATTTTTTCTTCAGACGATAAAGTGCGCTTGTAGCATATAACTTCTTTTCGTTTCTACTTTCAAACTCCTTTTCCATTCCCGCTATCGCTTGCTCAAAGCCGGGGAACTGGTCTTTAAGCCAGCGATGTACGCGTCCGATGGTAGTGCTGCTGACACGCAAGCGTTTTTCTATTTCCCCATAGGGCACTCTTGCGATAAGCAATCGTGCAACAATGATGCGCCGTCCAAGCATGATACGTTCCGAAGGGGTGAGTAGATCGCGTAAAAATAACTTCACTGCATCACGACCTTTCATTGCGGTCGCTGCCGTATACAGCGCATCGAGCGTTACGATGGTCTCTTCCTTGCTTAAATCTCCAACTTTTCGTTTCATATCCCGGCACCCTATCACAACACTTTCATATATGAAAGTGTTGTTAATTCATAAAAAATTATCTGATTTCCACTTTTATAAAAAGAAAGAGCCCCGCTGCAGCGAAGAGCAATGGGGCTCTTTCTACTGCGCGGGGCTCGCGCCCTACGACTTGTTGCGTGCTTCGGCGACATCCGCGGCGGCGAGAATCGGTTTCAGTCCTCCCTGTAAAGCAGGGTAATTGTCCAAGACAAAATCCTCGAGTGAATCGTAAACCTCCTTAACCTGTCGGAGCTTAGGCCTCACTGGCGCTGGGCCGGAATCGTACAAGAGGCCGGATTTTGCAGCATCCCAACAGCGTATCTGTTTCCTGAATTTCCCGCCCCT
>JACMMG010000055.1 GCA_014379165.1 Candidatus Parcubacteria bacterium | reverse complement strand
CGAGAAGACCTTCAACTCGTCTGCGGTAGCCCAATCATGAAGTACAAGCAGCCCACTGAGGCACTCCGGTGGGTTCTCGAAGCACTTCAAGGTTGAGCTGTTCAGAATTAAGCACTAGGGGTCGCCTCGCAAGGGCGGCCCTTCTTTTATTGACAAAGTAAATACTTTTTTGCATATTACGGCCAGCAATATTCGTACAGGGGCAGACAAATGAGCAAAAAAACAAAACGGATAAGCCAACAGACACCGCACTTGGCTTCTCGGCTTTTGCGCCACATCGCCTTCATCATCCATGCGCATACCTTTGGGGCTAAGAAGCCTTCGGATACGGTGCGGCGGTTTGATCTGAAGACTCCGTATGCTGTTCACCCCGTCTGGTGCGCTATGACGATTCTTCAAGAGCCAGGGTTATTGCCCGCGGTGCGGTATCGGGGCGCCACGGTCCTTCTCTTCCACGACGTGCTGGAAGATACTAATGCCGAGTTGCCAAAAGACCTGACCAGACGCGAACGCAAACTCATCGAGGGCATGACCTTCGAGAGTCTCGACGATGAAATGGCAACAATCTGGCGTCGTGAGGAGGAAATCTGGCTCTGGAAACTCTACGATAAGGTCAGCAATTACCAGGATGGAACCTGGATGAGTCCTGAGCGCCGGAAACAATTGCGCGACTATCTCCTCGAATTAACCAACGCAGTCGAGGAGAAGTGGGGTACGCTCAATATCGTTCTCTACGCGCGAGCCTTTATTTCGCGCAATGCATGAGATTCCGCGGCACCGCTTTGGCGGTGCCGTCTTTTTTGTGCCGGAGGAGCGTCGGCCAAGAACATTTTTAGTCGCCGTCGCTTCTAAAAATTTCTCGGCCCTGCTCACGCGACCTTGCCTGCTGGCAAGGTGCCCGCGCTCGCTTTCTCGTCTCCCCCCAGCAGAAAACAGTAATCACCGAGAGTCAGGCTCTCGGTTTAATTGTTTTTGTGCCGGAGGAGGGACTCGAACCCTCATCCCTTGCGAGACACGATTTTGAGTCGTGCGCGTATACCAATTCCGCCACTCCGGCAAACACTTCTGTGTTAGAATATCTTTTATGCCGGGGTTTTACAATAACGCCATTTTTTGGATAGAAGTAGATAAAATTAAGCCGAACCCCTTCCAGCCCCGCAAGGAGTTCGACGAAGCAAAGTTAAACGACTTAGCTAAGTCTATACGTCAGTACGGCGTCTTGCAGCCGCTTACCGTTTCGCGCAGAGAAGTGCAAAAAGAAGACGGTGGTATCGCTGCCGAGTACGAGCTTATCGCCGGAGAGCGAAGACTACGTGCTTCAAAAATCGCCGGCATCGCTCAAGTGCCGGTTTTGATACGTGAGGCATACGATGACGACAAAACAAAACTTGAACTCGCCATTATTGAGAACCTTCAGCGCGAAGACCTCAATTCTATTGACCGTGCAAAGGCGTTCGACAAGCTTGCTAAGGAATTTAACTTTAAGCATGTCGAAATAGCCGAAAAGATCGGCAAGAGCAGGGAATATGTTTCAAATACGATCCGCTTGCTTGGAATGCCGCAGGAAATGCAAGATGCGCTTCGCGATGGCAAAATCTCAGAAGGCCATACACGTCCAATACTTATGTTGGCTGATAGGCCGCAAGAACAACAGACATTATTTCGCGAAATACTTCTGAAGCGACTTACCGTGCGTGATACAGAAAATATTGCACGGCGCATAGCGGTAGACCGGGTCCGGAAAAAGGAATATCTTTTTTCACCCGAGGTTATTGAAATGGAAAGGGAATTAAGCGATGCACTAGGTACGCGCGTTGCTATAGAGCCAAAAGAACATGGGGGCAAACTTTCAATAGACTATACAAGCGAAGACGACCTGCGTGCTATTTTTATTGCGCTGCAAAAAAGAATTATCGAAGCAAAGGAACCTGTTTTAGCAAACCTTTCCTCCACGCCAATTACAGGTGAGGAGAGTAAGATTGGTGCGGGGGAAATTCCTCCTCCTGATACCACGCCCGCGGAGGCGCTAGATGACCGCTCAAAAGATGAAAAAGAGCGGGATGAAAATACCTTTGACCCGACTAATTTCTCAATATGAAAACCGTCTATTTTGTACGGCACGGCGAAAGTATTTCCAATGTCAGTAAGGCACATCAAGGAATTGACGAGCCGCTGACAGAATTAGGACAAAAACAAGCTCAATTTATAGCAAAACGGGTTGCTAAATTGCCTATAGAAGCATTTATTGTAAGTCCTGTAATTCGTGCGCATCAAACGGCCGAATATATAGCAAAAGAGATCGGTAAGGAACCGGAATTTTCAGAACTTTTTATAGAATCCCGAGGACCGAAACGGTTTTGGGGTTTGACTAACGACGATCCAACCGCCAAGGAAGCCTACTCACAGATAAGCAAAAACTACGGCACCCCTGGATGGCATTTCGAAGATGAAGAAAACTACGAGGATCATACTCGGCGGGCGCAAGCCGCGCTGGCCTTTCTAGCTGTGCGTTCTGAGGAAAAAATATTAGTTGTCACTCACGGTCTTTTTCTGCGCATTCTTATTGCACATAGTATTTTTGATATGAAACCTACGCCGCAGGAAATAAAAAAAATAACCTACAACTTAGAAACGGCAAACACTGGCATAACCATTCTGCATTACGATCAGGGCCATGCTATTCCATGGAGATTGTGGGTTTGGAACGACCACGCGCACCTAGGTTGATTCGCTAGCAAAGCGAGACAAAAGAAAATAATTTTTCTTTTCCGAGCGAGCGACGCGAATACAGTTTAGTACTTAGACTTTATTTGTTTTCTCGCTCAAGCGCATTGCGAATATGCCTCCTTGCAAGCGTAGTTTGCGCTATGTCGAGCCATTTGCGCTTTGGGTAAGCTCCTTTACGTGTTTCTATTTCAACGATGTCGCCATTTTCAAGCACGGTATCAAGCTGAACCATTTTGCCGTTTACTTTTACCCCCGCCACATGGTCGCCGATGTCGGAATGTATCGCGTACGCGAAGTCTATTGGCGTTGCTTCGAGCGGAAGATCAACAACATCGCCATGTGGCGTAAAAACGAATACACGATGCGTAAATATATCGGTGCGCAGTGTTGTTTCAAAATCAGGATCATCTACTTCTTCTTCATCGAGGTTCGCAAGCCATTCAGGCGCCGAGGGCGCTCCGTAGCGTGAGCGTTTTTTTTCTTGTTCGGAGAGCTTGGGGACTGGTGCACGGCCGCCGAAGCCTGGAATAAGACTGCGTATCCAATCGAAGGATGTTGCTCTTCCGCCTGGTGTTTTGCCACCTTTCTCTTTATATATGACGTGTGCTGCGATACCGTACTGGGCTTTGTCATGCATTTCTTTGGTGCGTATCTGCACTTCAACAATGCCACCGTCGCCTGCAAATACCGTCGTATGGAGGCTCTGATAGCCGTTTGGTTTTGGAAAGGCGATATAGTCTTTTATTTTATTCGGAAGTGGTTGCCAAAGATTATTTACGATTCCGAGCACGCGGTAACAGTCGGCCACGGTGGGAACAACAATACGAATAGCCGCAATATCATACACTTTGCTCATATCGCGATCTTTGCGCATGAGTTTTTGCCACAAGCTATAAAAACCTTTGACGCGGTAGTCGGTCTCGAATTTCGTTACTTCGTTTTTTGCGAGCTCTTTACGCAGCGTGCGGGTCATATGCTCGAGGCGCGAACGCGTTTCCTTAGCTTTTTCGTGGAGGAGGGTTTTTGTTTCCTTGAATTCTTCCGGATAACCGTACTCAAACGCTAAGTCTTCAAGTTCTTTGCGAACGAGTCCCATACCAAGGCGGTGGGCTATCGCGGCATAAATTTCAAGCGTCTCCATTGCAATACGGTGGCGCTTTACCTCAGGTACCCACCTCAGCGTGCGCATATTATGGAGCCTGTCCATCAGTTTAATTATGAGCACGCGAGCATCCTGTCCGGTTGCAACAAGCAGTTTGCGCAAGCTTTCGCGATGTCGTTCTGCACCATGATATTTGAAATGTCCGAGTTTGGTCACACCTTCAACCAAGAATCGAACTTCTTTCCCGAATTCTTTTTCTAACGTGTCCGGCAAGATCCCCACGTCTTCTATTGAGTCGTGCAAAAGTCCTGCTGCAACAGTTTTTGACCCCATTCCCAAGGCCGCGAGGCCTTTTGCAGTCTCAACAAGATGCACGAGATACGGCTCGCCGGAGAGACGTTTATGGCCTTTATGGGCTTGGGAGGCGAATACGTAGGCCTTTTCAACCAAGGCACGATCTTCGCCTGAAGCCCCGCTCATCTGATCGAGTATTTCCTTAAGGCCTTCCATACCTAAAGAGTAGGCTTCTCACGCAATCTATGCAAGGTGGGATATATATTTAATAAAAAGATACAACAATTTCGCATATGCGAAATTGTTGTATCTCCAGTAATTGAGAGTTCTAATCTAATTGAAAACGCCGTTTCAGCTGAGATTCGTTGTTTATTTCTTGCGCGACCACAAACAGCACGCAATCGGATATCATATAAAAGTCGCTAATAGCGCGTGTCGTTTTCTCAAGCGGATAGGGATACACCCATACTGAGTTTTGATAGAGAACCAGTCCGAGTTCTTTGAGCCGAGTGCGGAAGGAATGTCGCTGCCTTGCTTTTTTAGCAGGAATGTCAAAAAGTACCATCCGCCACTTACCATCCCAACGCGCGGGGCGGGGGATAGTGAGCGACCAAATTTTTTCTTCGCTTATCGCGTACCTGCCCTTGTTGGTGAGTTTATTTTCTTTAGTGATATATCCGAGCCGGCGCATTTCCCACATCTTTCTTGTTTTCTGTTTTCTCGAGTCAAACAGCTCGTCAGAAAGTTCCTTCTTTTCTTCTAAAAGTGAAAGTAAAAACGCAGTAAATTCTCGGGCAGCAATAGTTCCGGTGCCTTTGGCATAAGCACGACGGTAAGGATTATGGGTACGGTTTTTGCGCATATGCGCAAATGTTGTACCTCTTTTGGTATTTAAAAACAAGTCCTATGTAAAGGGAGAGTCTGGTACTTGACAAAAAAGCCTGTCAGGTGTATAATATAAGATAATTGTTTTTATTACGCCTTCTTTTTTCGGGCGAAGCCGCGTTTTTTCTTCTCTTCTTTTAAAATTTCAAGGGCACGAGGAAGTTCTATTTTATATACGTCGTCGGTTTTAAGCGATCGGAAATCTTTTTGATGCACAATGTATGGTCCGAAGCGCCCAATATTTGCGGTGATAGGTTCATTTGTCTCTGGATGGTTGCCTAAAACGCGTGGAAGGCTCAAATAGGTAAGCGCATCTTCGAGCGTTACTGTTTCCGGCTCTTTTCCTTTGGGCACACTGCCGCGGCGCGGTTTATTTTTGCTCTTCGAGCCTTTGCCGGTTGGTGTTTCGCCAACTTGAACGTAGGGACCGAAGCGTCCAGTGAGAACATAAATAGGTTCGCCATTTTCCGGATATGTGCCGATCGGCTTAGGCGGTTCGTTTGAAATTACTTCGCCCGTTTCGGTGCGCGCGCCGATGCAATCGGGGAAGCGCGAGCAGGACATGAATTTTCCCTGGCGTGAGAGCTTGAAGACCATAGGGCTTCCACACACGGGGCATGTGAATTCAGCGGGTGCGGGGCCCAAGTCGGTAATTTTCCCTGCAATTTTATCACGCGCCTTTACGTCTTTAAGGAACGGCGTATAGAAATCTTTCAGTGTCTTAGCATATTCTCGTTTGCCTTCAGCAATTTCATCGAGCTCATCTTCCATCTCGGCGGTAAAAGTGTCGCTGATGTAGGTGGGGAAATTTTCTTCAAGAAATGACGATACAACGTCGCCGGTGTCGGTCGGAATTAACGTCCGACCTTCTTTTACCACATAGCCTCGGTCGCCGAGCGTCTTCATAATGCTCGCGTAAGTGGAGGGTCGGCCGATGCCGCGCTTTTCGAGTTCCTTAATAAGTCCGGCCTCGCTATAGCGCGAAGGCGGCGTCGTTTGTTTTTCTTCTGAAGAAATATCTTTTACTTCAAGCACGTCTTTCGCGGTTACTTTGGGAAGCTCGACATCCTCACCGCGGGCGGCAGGATCGGCCTTCAGCCAGCCGTCAAATACCACGCGTGAGCCGTTTGCAACGAACTCAGGTGTTTGTCGCTTGAAATCTTTCTGTGGCGCTTGAGACATATGGTGGGCGAGAGTACGGGCCGCACGGTCGCTCGGAGTCTCGGCGACGATTCTTGTCTTAAGCAGTTTTGCATCTGCCATTTGTGAAGAAATAGTGCGTCGCCAGATCAATTCATAGAGCTTCTTTTGCTCTGGTGTAAGGCCGGCAGTCTCTTTTTCGATATGAGTGGGACGAATTGCCTCATGTGCTTCCTGGGCATTTTTCGACTTTGTCGCAAAGACGTGACTTTCTGCGTATTCTTTTCCAAATTTTTTCTCCGCGTACGCAAGCATTGCCTCGCGCGCAGGGACGCCCAAATTAACCGAGTCGGTGCGCATATAGGTAATATGTCCGGCTTCGTAGAGCTTTTGCGCGATACGCATGGTATTTGCGGGGGAGAACCCAAGGCGAGTTGAAGCTGCTTGCTGAAGGGTTGAAGTAGTAAAGGGCGGCCGGGCGGAGCGTTTTGCATCGCTTTCAGTTACCTCTGCAACCGAGAGTCCATCACTTTTTACAGCATCAATTATCTTTTGTGCCTGACTGTTTTCTGCAGGCTCTTCTACGCATGTAAGTAGCAGCGCATCTTTATTCGGCGTTATCGTGTGCGCGGTAATAACGTAAAAAGTTTCCGGCTTGAACGCTCTGATTTCGCGCTCGCGCTCCATAATGATGCGAAGTGCTGGGGACTGCACGCGACCCGCCGAAAGGCCGTAGCGCACCTTCTTCCATATAAGTCCTGAAAGATCGTAGCCCACCAGTCGGTCAAGTACTCGCCGTGCTTCCTGCGCATAGCGCAAGTGTTCGTCTATTGCGCGCGGATGCAGAAGTGCTTCGGCGATAGCTTCTTTAGTAATTTCGTGGAAAACAATACGCTCAGGTTTCTTCAGTTTTAATTCCTGTTGTATGTGCCATGCAATGGCTTCGCCTTCGCGGTCTGGGTCGGTAGCCAGCAATACTTCGTCGGCTTTTTTGGCAAGCTTGCCTAATTCTGCAATAACATCCGCTTTGCCGGGTACCACTTCGTAGTGGGGCACAAAGCCCGCTTCGATATCGATTGCCTTCTTGTTATTTTTTGGCAGATCACGCACATGGCCAACGGAAGCGCGCACAATAAAGTCGCCCGCAGAGTCGATCTCTCCGAGATACTTTTCGATAGTCTTCGCCTTTGCTGGCGACTCAACGATTACCAATTTCATGTGCTAGTGAAAGAAACAAGAATTTATTTTTACTTCCGCACGAACCATGCAACATGAGAGTATCATACTGCTCACATTCAGGTATTACACTATCACACCCTATGATCTTTCAATTTCTTTCGGCAATTTGCCCGGCCAGCGATATACAAGTACCGGGATGAGAATAAGTGTGAGAATCATTGCAAACGAAAGTCCGAACAGAATTGCGAATGCAAGCGGGCCCCATAACCCTGAGGCAAAGATAAGCGGGATCATGCCGATGACGGTAGTGATCGTTGTCAGAACAATAGGACGGAGCCTTGAGACCGCCGCATCAACGACAATGTCGGAAAATTTACGTCCCGCTCCGCCTGCTATGCGCTTCGTGATCGAGTCCATGAGAATGATTGCATGGTTGATGATAACTCCCGCAAGTGCAATAACACCAAGTAGCGAAGGAAAGGAAAGTGGCTGCAGCGTGAGAGCCAAGCCACCGAAGACCCCGATGAGTGAGAGCGGTACGATGACAAGCAAATAGGAAGTGAATCGGAAGGAATTGAATGCCAAGACCAAAATAACGAACATCAAAGCGAGTCCTGCGATAAGTGCAAAACCCATCTCGAGGAACGATTGATCGGTTTCCTGGTTTTCGCCTCCTATCGACATCTCGACTCCCTGGGGTAGTTCCACTCCCTCCATATTTTTATTATATGAGGCTAGCACGTCTTTAACCGTATACCCGGGTGCAACATTGGCAGTTAAAGATGCATTGCGCTTGCGGTCGTCATGCACGATCACCGTATCGCTGCGACGGATGCCCTCGGTCAGGACTGAACCCACAAGAACTGTTTGACCAGTGGATGTTGTAATAGGAATCTGTCGTATCGCATCCACGGTTGTGTTGGTGGTGTCGGAAGGATCGATATAGTTCGGATTTATATTAAGCGACACGACTATGTCCACATCGCGTTCAGTACCGGTAATTGAGGTTGCTTTAGTGCCTGCAATAGCGATACGCAGGGTTGAGGCGATCATCGCAGGTGAAAGGCCAAGCTCGGCACTTCGTGCGCGGTCTACCGAAAGTGTAAATTCAATATTTTCATTTTTATTCGACGTGTCGATACTTGTTGCTCCCGGAGCTTTTTCAAGCCCGCTGCGTCCCAGCGCTATTGCTGCATCCAGCTGGTCGCGGTCCTCGCCTTTAAATTGTATGAGAATAGGAGCCCCGACTGGCGGCCCCCCAGAAGGTTGGTCGGCGCGGATCGTGCCTGTTTTAACCACTGCAACACGCTCCTTGATGTCCTCAAGTACTTCGGTGCTTGAGCGGTCGCGGTCTTCGGGAAGATTTATCGTAATACTGCCATAGCGGCTCTCGCGCTGCGGATTGTTACTGAACTCGCTTGTTGCACCCACCGTAATAACGAGCGACTCGACATCCGGCGTATCGTAAAGAGTTTCTTCAACCGCACGTACTACAAGGTCTGTTTGTTGAAGTGGTGTGCCTGCAGGCATTTCAATATCGACGTATAGGAAATCAAGATCTTCTTGTGGAAAGAATTCGACTTTTAGTACTCCAAAGATAGGAAGCATGATCGCAAGCACAAACCCGCCGACCATTGCTAGTAAAAATCGATTCTGCCATTTGCGGTGTGCAAAAAGCCGATGCAATTGTGCCGCATACCAGACACGCGCCTTTTCGGTATATTCTTCCTGCTTTTCTCCGAATTCCGAATGATCTTCACGGGAAAAAAGAAGCGCAAGAACGGGCACGAGACCGAGCGCTACGAAGATCGACGCAATAAGTACGCAAATGACGGTAAAGGGAATTGATTTAATAAATTCGCCGACAATTCCGGAAATAAAGAAAAGAGGGAAGAACACTGCAACCGTGGTCATGGTGCCACCAATAAGTGGCCATGCGTATTCACGCAGCGCTTCGAACGCTGCTTGTTTTTTGTCGCCGAATTTTCGTACGCGAGTGTGGATGGCTTCAACAATAACGATGCCGGAGTCCACAAGAATGCCGATCGAAAGGATAAGCGAGAAAAGCGATATGAAGTTAAAGGTATTTCCAGAGTACCAAAGGCCAACGAACGCGATAAGGAATGAAAGGGGAATAGAAAGACCTGCAACGATCGCCTCGCGCCATCCGATTGTTGCAAAGAGTGCAAGCATCACGAGCGCAACCGTTATGAGACCTGTGCGTGTCAGTTCTTCCAGGTCGTGCTCTATCTGTTCGCCCGTGTCGTAGGTAATGATAACTGTGCTCCCTGCAAGTGTCGTTTCTTTCAATTCATCAAGCTTTGCTTTGACTGCACGAGTCGCCGACGTGACGTCTTGCCCCCGCACTTTATATGGCAGAAGGTTAAGAGCCTGTTGTGACGGCTTTCCGTCTACCGATACGCGCGAATAGGATGAGGATTTTTCAACGCCGTCGGAAACGTCCGCAATATCGCGCACATAAATAACCTGACCGCCAGAATTGAGGATCGGCACAGCACCAATATCCGGAGTGTCATCAAGGCTTCCTTCAAACGCGATGTTATATGAAATATTTCCTGAGGTGATGCTTCCAACTGGCAAAGAGGCGTTTGCCTGGCCGATTGCAGCGACAACTGATGAAAGCGAAATATTATAGCGCGCGAGATCTTCCTTGCGCACGACAACCGCAATTTCCCGGTTGCGTACACCTGAAACATCGACGCGCGAAATGCCCGGCACGGTCTGAAGCTCGTTTTTAACCTCATCACCGAGTTCCGCGAATTTTGCAAACGGAAGATCGGCCGAAATGGAGATGATCTGGATCGGCTGGTCAACGAAATTGATCTCGGAAACTGAGGGGTCTTCAGCTTCGGTTGGCAAATCTATT
This sequence comes from Candidatus Parcubacteria bacterium, assembly GCA_014379165.1. GTDB lineage: Bacteria > Patescibacteriota > Minisyncoccia > Phycocordibacterales > SBAW01 > GWA1-54-10. Next base: position 1,226 of record JACMMG010000055.1, on the reverse strand, counting down.
CGCGCTTTGTCCACTTCGTCTTTGAGATTTTGGATCGACTCATCAAGATCGGCAGACGCATTGAATTCCGCCGTAATTGAAGAAACGCTGTCGCGCGAGACAGACGTTAAATTTTTTAGGTTCGGCAGGTTTGCAAGCCGGTCTTCGAGCTTGTTGGTGATGAGGCGCTCAACATCTTCCGCTGAGGCGCCAGGAAGAATAGTTGTTACAATACCAACCGGGATCTGCACTTCCGGTGAGGATTCTTTAGTAATCCGGATAGCGGCAAATCCTCCCCACAATATAAGGAGAAGCATGAGAAGAATCGTGAACTGGCGCTTCTCGATGAAGAATTTCCAGACGGGCAACATATACTATATATTTTTACTTTACGACTACGGTTTCTCCCACGCGCAAACCGCGGGCGTCGACGACTATCCGCATATCAGCAGTCAAACCTTCGGTAATTTCCACACGGTCGCCCATAAGTGTGCCTAACACAACTGGATGCGATACAAGTGTAAAGTCATCAGCAACGGTATACACCACTACGTCATCAACTCCTATCTTAAGAGCCGAAAGCGGTATCACAAGCCGGGTAGGCGCTGAAGGAGTTTCGCTCGTCGCGTGCGCAAGCTCTACTGTTACAGACTGGCCGTTTACGAGCGCGTCACTCGAGCTTCCCGAAGCTGGCAGGGCCGGCAAGCCGACGCGCACTTCTATCTTTTTTGTTGCAGGGTCGATCGCTGGTGCGATGCGCGTTATGACTCCTTTAATTTTTTCATTAACAAGTGCAGTGCTTCCGACACCGAGTTCTCGTGCATCGGATTCATTTACGTATAGAACCACTTCAAGCGCGTTATTGTTTGCGACGGTCAAAACTGCACTGCCAAGCTGTGCGTAGTCTCCGCGTTTAAGCGAGAGGGAATTGATCGTGCCGGAAATTGGCGCACGGATTATGGTGTGCTCAAGGTTTGCGCGCGCTGCGGCGAGGCCAGCCTCTGCTTGTTTAATCGCTGCGGCGCTTGTAGAAGAGCCTCCGCTGCTGCTTGTTTGCGCGTTTTGCAGCGTTTGCTTTGCAGTGATAAGGCCCGAAAGTGCTGCAGTAACCGAAGTACGCGCACCCGCAACATCTGCTTTATAGGCTGCGATTTGTGCCTCGCTTACAACATTGTCCGGAATCGCATTGTTAAGTGTTTGAAGCAAGGTATCCAAGAAGGTAAGCACTTCTCGCAATTCAGCCGAGG
>JACMMG010000001.1 GCA_014379165.1 Candidatus Parcubacteria bacterium | reverse complement strand
TCCTGTTATAAATTCTTCAACCAGTGCTTTTGGGGCCAAGGTAAGAGCAAGCTGTAGCCCTCCTGCTAGTTTATGAAAAGAATCGACAACCGTAGTTCCAACCGATGAGCCGCCAGTGACCGGTTTTACAACTGCGGGGTGCGGAAAGCTGCGGAAGATATGAAATGCGAGCTTTTCAAAATCGCCATCATGTGGAGGTTCAACAACCAGTGCGCGTGGCGTTTTGATACCGATTTTTTTTATTTCCTGTTTTGTATGCTGTTTATTAAACGCAAGCGCAGAAGCCTGGGCATTGGAGCCGGTATACGGTACTGCAAACGCATCAAGCATCCGTTGAGCTTGACCGTCTTCGCCAAAGTGACCATGCATTGCATTAAATGCAACGTCGCTGCCGCGCAGCGCTTTTTCAGGCGTCGCTTCCATCCCGTGCACATGCCATTGCCCCCTGCGATCGATAAATATGTCGCGCGGTTCGTATTTTTCCCGATTAAGCGCATCAAGAACACTTGCGCCGCTTTTAAGCGACACTTCGTATTCGCTACTAGGCCCTCCCCGAAGAACCGCAACTACCGTACGCATGTAAATAGTATAACTCCTATTTTGCTCTAAAGGTTAAATTATATAAGAGACGTTATCCAAAGAAATACAGAACTTCCAAAAATAATAATGAGAGTTATTCCCTTGATAAATACATCAATTGTTAGTGATTTTGTTATTCTCCAAAAACAAAAAGCTGCAGAGAGAAGGAATAGTATAAATGTAAGTCCTAAACGATTTATTTCTAATATAGTTGCCCAACCCGCAGCTAAATTACCAGAATAGATTCCTAAAAAAATTACAAGTAATAAATACCCTCCATATTTGAGGTAGTTTTTGTAACGCATATATTTTCAAACAATATCATACGATTTACCGAATAGTTCGTTCAGTACTACCTACCCGTGCAATGGTATTCCTCTGCCCACGACTAGTTTTACGATGGTAGTTAATACGCTTCGCTCCTCGGAAACCCTCGGTTTTCCGACGCTTCCTTCGGTCGCTGCCTTCCGGCAAGGGAAGGACACATCCTCCTTCCCGACCCCATCCTGCATCAACTATCGAGATATATTATCTGATAGTGGGTTCGCTTTCTATTTTTACCCTTCGAGAAGCTCGGTGAGTTCGACGATGATAGTTGATAGCAAATCTATGAGCCTCCGCGTTTGCAAGGAGAATATCGCGTTCACGACCATTGATTAAATCGCGGTCGCCGCGGATGTCGCGCGGGCGATGCTTTTCGTCTTTAACGACGCCTACTATCGGAATTGTCATACCGTACTGGTCTAGAATTGCCTGCGCAGCATTCATTTGCGCCGTGGAACCATCTACAACAATCAACCGCGGCAATGGCCATTCTTCATGTTCTAGCCTACGCGAAAGAACTTCGCGCAAACCTCCAACATCATCGCCCGGACCTGCCTTACGGATGCGGAATTTCCGATATTCTTGCTTCATGGCCACTCCGTCTTCCACAACTGTCATGACTCCAACGTTTGCCTCGCCGCGCAAATGTGCCATGTCATACGCCTCGATACGCGAAACGCCAAACGAAATTTTTGGCCTGCGATACTCTTCTTTTATAAGAGAAATATCTTGTATGTGATTAAGGGCGAACAGTTGGCCTCTCAGGCGCTTTGCCTCTTCGAACTTTTCTTCTTTTGCAGCGTGTTTCATTTCCCGCTCCAAGGTTTTCAAAAGTTCTTTCTTCTTTCCTTGAAACAGTAGGACGATGTGCCTCATGACGCGACGGTATTCTTCTTTTGAAATTTCGCCGGTGCACACACCGGGACAAAGGCCAAGATGGCGGTTAAAGCACGCTTTGCAAGGCTTTCCTCCGGAGGACCGTCCTCCGCTTCGTGAATACGGAGGACGGTCCTCCGTATTCACACAGGGAGTACAAGTGTCGCGATACGGAAATATTTTACGAATGAGCTTCATCGCCTCGCGCAGCTGCAACCCATGCGGAAACGGGCCAAATATATACAGTCGCTCATCCTCGGGATACTCTTCTTCTAAATTCCGGCCGCGCACAACAAGCACTCGCGGGAAGTCTTCTTTCGTAAGAACAACATAATTAAAACTCTTATCGTCTTTCAGCTGAGTGTTGTAGGAAGGCTGGTGTGAGCGGATAAGATTTGCTTCAAGGATAAGCGCTTCAAGCACGGAGTCGGTTTGTTCTATTGCTACTTTTGAAGCCTTTAAGAGCATCTCCACCAATAACGGTCCCCGGGTAGAAATGAGGTCATTCGCAAAGTAACTGCGCACGCGGTCACGCAGCGATGTAGCCTTACCGATATACAGGACCTGCTTTTCGGGATTCAAAAAGAAGTACACGCCCGGTGCATCGGGCATGCTGTCGCTTATTTTTTTGAAATCTTCTATTGTCATAGCCTAGCGAAGCGAGAGAAATAAAGCGTGCTTTAATTTCCGAGCGAGTGACGGCTATATAGTGCGCAGCACTCTATGGTTTGACATTATATCATATCCATGACTTTTTCTTTATTTACCTCGTAAAATCCGTTTCAGATATTTACCGGTATAACTGTGTTTGTTTTCCGCGACTTCTTCAGGCGTGCCTTTGGCAACGAGTTTTCCGCCGCCTTCACCGCCTTCAGGGCCGAAGTCTAAGAGCCAATCGGCGCTTTTGATAATGTCCATGTTGTGTTCGATCAACACCACGCTGTTCCCCGCCCTCACAAGCCGATTAAGGATATCGATGAGTTTCTGTACGTCTTCGTAATGAAGTCCCACGGTCGGCTCGTCAAGCAAATAAATGGTTTTCTGCAAATGCGGTTTGTACAGCTCGGATGAAATTTTAACGCGCTGCGCTTCGCCGCCTGAAAGCGTCGTTGCAGATTGACCCAATTTCAAATACCCGAGCCCCACTTCATCCAGCGTCTGAAGCCGGTCATGGATTGCCGGAATATCTTTAAAGAATTCGAGCGCTTCTTCTATGGACATTTCAAGTACATCGTAAATACTTTTCTTTTTATATTTTACGTCGAGCGTCTCTTTCATAAACCGCTTGCCATTGCATACGTCGCATATGACATACACGGTTGGCAAGAACGCCATCTCCACAGCGATTGTGCCGTTGCCTTCGCATGTTTCGCATCGCCCGCCACCGCGCGTTTGAGACACGTTGAAGGAGAATCTGCTGGACTTCCATCCCCTTGCGCGAGCCTCGATTGTCTCAGCAAACAGATCACGTACAAAAGTAAAAGCGCCGGTGTAGGTTGCCGGGTTGCTGCGCGGAGTTCTGCCGATAGCACTTTGGTCAATAAGGATTGCACGATTCAGATTTTCCGTCCCATCAAACGATGCAGCATTATAGACCTTATTCGTACGGTAACGCTTATCAAACCGCGCACGCAAGTTTTCATATAAAAGCTCATATAGAAATGTGGATTTGCCGGAACCAGAGACTCCAGTAATGGCGACCATCCGGCCAAGCGGCACGTCGACTGAAAGATTGTCGATGTTAAAGGCTTTACCTCCGCGTATTTTAATAGTTCCTTTGTCTTTGTCGCGACGGGCCTCAGGAACAGGAATGGCTTTTTCTCCTCGCAAGTAGGCCAGGGTGATCGAGCCGCTGTCGTTCTTTTTTGCACTAAGCAATTTTTCAAGATCATCCGCAACCACAACCTCACCTCCATGAACTCCCGCGCCGGGGCCGATGTCCACCAGAAAATCGCCTGCGTAAATGGTGTCTTCATCATGCTCAACGACTAGAATAGTGTTTCCTAATTCGCGCAGATTAATAAGCGTTTTAATGAGCCGCTCATTGTCGCGTTGATGTAAGCCGATGGTCGGTTCGTCTAGCACATATAACGCACCTACTAAGCCGCTTCCGAGCTGGCTTGCCAAACGAATACGCTGCGCTTCGCCGCCGGAAAGTGTATTGGCACGCCTCTCAAGCGTCAGGTAGTCGAGCCCCACGTCAAGCATAAATTTCAGGCGCGATGAAATTTCTTTAATAACGGTTTTAGAAATTTCCTGATCTTTTTTAGAGAGGGAAAGATTTTCGAAATATTCATACGCATCTTTAATAGAAAGCGCCGCTATTTCTACAATGTTGAGCCTTCCTTCTTTGCGGCGTTGCACCATTTCAGGGATAGGTTCATCTGGATTCTTGGGTTCTTTTTCAAGAAACACATTAAGTGCTTCAGGACGCAGGCGTGCGCCTTTGCACACATCGCAGGACTCTTCACCCATAAAATGTTTAGTACCAAGGCCGTTACATGCCGGGCATGCACCATACGGAGAATTGAATGAAAAAAGACGCGGCTCTACTTCAGGAAACGAAAACCCATCATATGCGCACATGAACCGCGCAGAAACAAGACGCGAACCATGAGCGTCTTCAATACGCACAAGCCCGTCGCTCTCTGCTAGAGCACGTTCAACCGCTTCAGAAAGACGCTCAATCGCCGCAGCTTTTTGACGGCTGAAGTCGGTAATTAAAATTTCATCAACAAGCGCGTCAATATCGTGCTTCTGGTATTTCGAAAGGATAATCTGCTCCCGAAGACTTACGTCCTTGCCGTCGACGCGCGCTCGTTC
>JACMMG010000054.1 GCA_014379165.1 Candidatus Parcubacteria bacterium | reverse complement strand
TATTCATCTTTGGAAATTATCTTGCGCACGAGCAGATAATCATTTTCACGTTTCGGGAATGCCTCTAGAATTGCCTCGCGCTTCCCTGCAAGCAAAGACTCTTGCGCGTGAGGTTCGTCACGGCGCAACACGTTGCGCGATGCGGGCGCCGAATCTGCCGCCTTTTCCGACGATTTTATTTGGCCTACATAGTTGAGTATGTCTGAGAGGTCCTTTTGGAGCGAGGTTATTTCCTCCTCTTTCAGTTCTAGCCGCGCAAGCTGGCTGAGGTTCTGTATCTCTTCCTTAGAAATCATATGGCAATACTACACTACCTCAGCATTTTCAAAAACTCATTTTCAGAAAGCACTTGGACGCCCAATTCACGTGCTTTATCCAACTTCGAGCCCGGCTCTTCACCCGCGACTACTGCAAAGGTGTTTTTAGAAACTGAAGATGACACATCCGCCCCAAGCGTGCGCAATTTTTCTTTCGCCTCATCCCGCGACAAGCTCTTCATTGTTCCGGTAAGCACGAAGGTTTTTCCTTCAAGCGGAAGTTTCTTTGCTGAAGTAAGTTTTTCCGATTCTATTGTAAGGAGTTTTTTCAGACGCAAAATAAGTGCCACATTTTCTTTCTCTCTAAACCAATCGTAAATAGCTTTTGCTACTATGCTTCCTACTCCATCTATTTCCACTAATTTTTCAAGTGTGGCCTCGGCAATGTCATCGATAGTTTTGAAATTACGCGCAAGAAGGAATGCCGTCTCCTCCCCTACATGCGGTATGGATAGCCCTGTTATAAGCCGTGAGAGTGGAATATGTTTTCGAGTCTTCTCAATTGAAGCGATTAACTTTTTTGCCGACACTTCGGCAAACCCTTCGAGTTCAAGCACATCGCCTTCTTTAAGCGTAAAGAAGTCGTCAAAAGAATGCACGAGGCCTTTTTCAAGAAGAAGGTCGACAGTGCTTTCGCCGAGCCCTTCAATATCGAGCGCATGCTTGCTTGCGAAATGCCGGAGTACGCGCCTTTGCACTGCAAAAGAATCGCGTGCAACGCATCTCCATGCTGCGGTACCTGGCACACGCTCTATGCGTCCATCCCCTCCGCATTCCGGTATGTGTGTTGGCCATTTGAAAGTCTTTTCTTTTCCGGTGCGTAATTCTGTAAGAACTTTCACAATATCGGGAATGACATCGCCTGCTTTCTGTAAAAGAACCGTGTCTCCTACGCGCACATCGAGACGTTTAATTTCGTCCTCATTATGAAGCGTTGCGCGCGAAACAACAGAACCCGCAACAGAAACAGGCCGCAGATGAGCTACAGGCGTCAAAACTCCTGTGCGGCCTACTTGCAGCACAATATCTTCCACAACCGTGGTAACCTGCTCGGCTGGAAATTTAAAAGCGATCGCATACCGCGGCCCTTTGCCTGTATATCCTAAACGCTCTTGAAGGCGGCGCTCATTTACTTTAACAACAACACCGTCTATCCAGTACCCTTGAGTTTTATTTTTTTTCTTCCATGTCTCCCAATACTTGATCGCCCCTTCGATAGAAGAAACGAGTTTGAAGTGCGGATTTACCTTGAAATCGAGTTCCCGAAGATATTGAAGTTCTGCAACCTGAGTCTCGGGCAAATCTTCGGAGGTTTGCGCAACGTCATATATAAAAGTATCCAGCTTACGCGACGCAGCAATTTTTGGATCAAGCTGGCGGATAGAACCGGCGGCGGCATTGCGCGGATTTGCAAAAAGCGGTTCAGTATTATTCTTACGCGCTTTATTTACCGCCTCCAGAATCTTTTCACTCATCCATACTTCCCCCTCAACAATTACATCCACAGGGCGTGAAAGTAAAAGCGGCACCGATTCTATGGTGCGCACATTGTGCGTTACGTCCTCTCCCACACGGCCGTCACCGCGCGTCGCCGCAGTCTTTAATAATCCTTTTTCATATTGCAGAATTATTTTTAGCCCATCTATTTTAAGCTCTACGGTATATTCGATATCTTGGAGGAGCGGCAAGCCCAAGAAGCGCTTCACCCGCTTATCGAAGTCCCGCATTTCTTCTTCAGAAAAAGCATCGTTAAAAGACCATTGCGCTATGGTATGCGCCACCTTTTTAAACTGCGGGAGTGGAGAACCCGCTACGCGTTGGCTAGGAGAATCTGAAGAGATAAGATCCGGATACTCTTTTTCTATTTCCGAAAGTTCATGCTTAAGGGAGTCTTCCACCTCTAGAGGGATCTCCTCCTTATCGTAGACATGGCGCTGCGTGCGGTAATGATTAACCGCCTTTTTGAGTTTTTCGTAGCGCTTTTTTACCTCAGCTGGAGCTGCCATGCCCACATCATACTCTACCCAGCCGTGAAAAACAGTTGGAATTAATAGTTGGCTTGCAGTGCGCGTTCTACCTTAAACCCTCCAGTAGCGCAGGTATTATAGCCATGTGCCTCTACTGAAGTTCGCAACGTAGGAACAGAATATTTGCCTATCTCTACCCGCACACACGGTCCGTTGGCACCTGCAGCCGTGATATACATTGTAAAGGTTGTTGTTGCGTGGTTAGCATCAGAACCCGGCGGCGGCACAGAACCCCACAAGGTACTGATATTTTGGCCCGTGCAAAAAGGACTAGCACTCGAACCCCACCCTGCCGCTCCTGCCGTTGAAGAAGTACCAAACACACTTGTCGCACCATTTAGTACAGGCGCCTTCGAATCCCAATACAGCGCACACTCGATCCCCGTGTCTGCAGCATAAATAGCGTATTGCGATTCACGTACGGTCTGAGAAAGTACAAGTTCGCGCACTAGAAGATCATAGATCGCCAAACCTACTGACAATGAAAGAGACGCGACAAGGACCGCAAAAAAGATCGTGAATCCCCGCCTACCAACAGGCAGGCTTTCCCCCCTTTTATACTGAATCTTTTTCATTGCCAGTTATAGATATATTCCTGAATCACAACAGAACGAAAATTTCCGCCTGTATCGATCCATTTAACGGTAGCGGTAAGAATGTATTCGTTACTATTTCCCGCAGATGCAGTAAGTCCTATGACACGTCTGAAAATTGTACGGCCCATAATGCCCGTTGTATGGGTGAAATATTTATTAGTAGCATCATAATAAAGTACAGCGCATGCTGACCCTTCCATGCTATCGCATTGACTTACAGTGTCTGCAAGAGAGTTGATTGCACACGTATGAGTAGTGCAGTCAACGAGGGGAGATCCGTTAGTATTGCATGCGGGAGGAATAGCGCCTCCTCCACCGCTGGTGTTCGTATGTCCATTTCCTGAAATGCCATTCAGTCCGGCCAGCCAACTATGCCCACAAAGTTTGTTTGTATCGCGTATCCATCGTGCATATTCAATTGCATCTTGCGCTAAGTAATATGCTGTTACTTGATCTTTTGCAACAAGCGACGCCGTAAGACCTCGAGAGGCTATTGTAAGCGGACCCGCGATAGCAGTTGCCAAAAGGAGCACCGCTATGAGCGTTTCAACAAGAGTAAAACCCTCTTTACCACCAAGAAGATACTTTTGTATATTTTTTATCTTATTGATCATACAGGCGTTGCGTCACACTAGTTTGCAAATTGAGCGTCGTTGAAGCACTTGAGTTGATCTGCACGGAACCTGCGAGTGTAATAGTAACTTTTGGTTGGGTATTATCAGCAGAACCTACTCGTGAGCCATTAAGGTAGAAAATAAGACTTGTTATTGACACCTCTGGAGCAGTAATGGGAAGAAAATTCGAGGAAGTGCACAAAGCATCAGGTGTACCGTTTATTACCTGCCGTTTAATGACACCACCATCCAAACAGTAGGCTACACGGCAGGTTAAAGAAGAAGCCGGACAGGCCGAAAAAGATCCTGGAGCTGCAGTAAAGGAAAAGTAGCCTGCACCACTAGCGCAATCCCCACTCGAAGGTGAGCCGCAATGATAATCAGTGCCGGTGCGTACAAAGCGCGACATGCTGTCGAGTGTAAAGTTTAAATTGTTCATAACCGATTTAAGCGTTTCGGACTTACGCTCTGCAACAGAAATAGAAAGCAGCGCGCCAAGTGCAATAACCATAACAACGGCAAAGATACCGACCGACACAATGAGCTCAATTAGGGTAAACCCCGACACCAACTTTGGCATTGTCTTTCTTTGAAAGACTTTGCGAAGCGATGCCAAAGTTAGTGTGGGGGTAAATCCTCTTTTCATAAATATAATTAACAGGCTGGATAGACCGTATTAAGTCCGCACACGGCTATACGACCTGTAGTGCCGATGATGATATTGCGCGTGGCTCCGCCGGGAGCTCGTATTTGCATATACGCTCCAATATACGTTTCGGCTGTTGGTGTTGTACATGCGGCATCGCTGCAAGAGCGAAAGTTTGCATCTAGGTTGGGGCGAATAAAGTATGTGTTAAGGGCGGAAATACTTGTTCCGCCTCCTACCCCGCCCGAGGAGCAACTTTGTATCGTGCCAGCCAAATTCCCCACTCCGCAAAATTTTACGATCGTATACCCTGAGCCTAATTTAAAATCTTGAACAAATTCTCCTGGTGAACCGCCTGAATTATAAACACCATTGTTATTAAAATCGGCAAACAAAATGTAGCGAACGGGAGTCTCTGCAAGATTTCCTGTATTAAAATTGATGCCGTAACTTTTTGCAGTAAACCCCCCGCCGAATTCCCGCACGCTTGTACCATATACCTGCGATTGACGAACCGAAAGCGCCACGCTATACGCAAGGCTTCGCAGCACCGTCGAGCTATTGAACTGTTGCTGCCGCAACAAAAAGAAGCTCGTTATAACTAACATAATGCTTATAACGACTATAAGTTCGATAAGGGTAAATCCGCCTCGCAGATGACGCCGAGTCGAGACGGGCCCCCTACCAAAGGAGCGGAAGCGATGAAAAGAAATCGACATTGAATGTATGAGCGAGAAAGGCTCCAAACGCTAGGAAGGGCGCGAAAGGGATCTCGCTTCTTATCTTAAACCCTTTTTTGAGAAATAGCAGAAAGATGCCCACAAGCGCTCCGCTCCAAAAAGCGCACATAAGTGCTGAAGCACCTACCGAAAGCCCCAGAAGAAGCCCGAGCGAAAGCTCGAGCATTGAGTCCCCCCACCCCATCCAGCGCCCTCCTGAGACAAGAGAAATAAGAAAAAGCGGCAGTGCAAGAAGCGGTCCGGCAAGGAGTGCCCACAAATAGTAACTCTGAATACTACCCGACATTGGGTCCCTAAAAATAAATACCCAAAGAAGTGCAAGAAAAAGAAGTGGAATCGAAAACGACCACGGGATAATGGTATGACGAAGATCATATATCACAATAAATAGAAGGATCATCCATACTAGAAGCCAGAAGAAAAATGCCAGCGGGTCAGGGTGTGTAACATACGTTATAAGCGATATACCAGCAGCAACGATTTCAACAACTGGATACTGAAGGGAAATTTTTGTACCACAATAACGACACCGGCCGCGTAACAATAGATATGAGAAAACCGGTACCAGGTCGAGAATTCCGAGCGTATGGTTGCAGTGCATACAACGGGAGCGTCCATTTGCAATGGAGCGGCCGGTATTGAACCTGAATGAAAGCGCGTTAAGAAAACTTCCTATGATAGCGCCAAATAAAAGAACGCCAACAGGAAGGATAAAAAATATGGTACTCATGCAAAAGCTTCCCTACTGCGGCCCAACGACATCGTAGCATTGTTCATCAGACGCCACACTTCCAGCGCCAGTGCCTTCACACTTCCAGTTAGGAGCTGCCGTATTGACCGTAATACCGCCACCATATGGCACAGTAGCTGAAGTTGGAGCACCAAAATCATCATTGAGAGAGCCCGTGCATTTACAATATTGCTGACCATTGATAGCAGGATGCTGCCCCGTAGTATCGTCTTGAGCAAGTAAACTACTTCCCGCTTGTTCCATCACAGCACCTAGGTGATATCTGGACGGTATTATGCCATTGGCAGTGCAGGAGGCTGGGAGTGCACAACTAGTACCAGCTACTCCTTTGTTATAAAGCACAGCATAGGTATATTGTGACGTATTGTCTTTAGGATCTTTGGGTACTGTAGACATATATGCTCCTTGTAAACCATCACTTGGGCTAACGGCGGGTGACCCTGAAGTTGGGTCGAACGCACTGTAGATACTTTGCGGATAGAATCCGTTGTCATTGTAATAAAGTGCCAGAGCAAGCTGAATATTTTTTATATCAGAGACGCGCTTGGCATCGCGGCCGCTTTGTTTTGCCCCATTGAGGTTGGGGACAATTATTCCCGTTAATATGCCAATAATGGCAATAACCACTAGCAATTCGATGAGAGTAAATCCGCCGAGAGGTTTAACTTTCATGATATCTGCTAGTTGCATGCTGTGCCGGTGGTGGGAGTAATAGCACTATCAAGAGTAGTGTATGTGGTTCCTGCACTATTTGCCCCTCGAGATGTCCCCCTTGAGTCGACACACCATGCGTTGGCATTACTATTGATAAGCACTGCAACAGCCCAGACACTGCCATTTTTAGGTAAGCCCGCTGCGGCATAACAGCGTGTGTTGCCAAGACCAATACCACCAAATAAAGTGCCCAAACCATTGCTGGCCGTATCGAATATTGTCCCTGCGGTTAGCGCGCAGGTAGTTGGAATTCCTCCTCCTCCAGCATTAAATTGTGCGCCGCCTCCTATATAAAGTTCTGACTGTGAGCGCATATTTGCTAATTGCGCTTTTATTTTTGCATCACTGCTGCCACCTCTTGCTCCACTGAGTGAAGCTAATACAATGCCCGCTAAAATACCAATAATTGCGATTACGACTAAAAGTTCGACAAGGGTGAAGCCTCTGGTTTGCATAGTCACAGTATACCCCCACAAATCAAAATCCCCAGCCTCGGCTGGGGATTTTGATTTAAATTGTACTTTAGAGAATTATAGCAAGTCCATTGCCGCACAAGTCGTTTGAGACGAGCCGCTGGCTGGCGCTACCGCAATGTTTACCAATCTCGATGCACCTGTGCTGTCTACACACCAGTAGTCGTTTGCGACACCTGTAGAAGACAATCTTGCAGCAACTGCATAATTATCGAAGGTTGTCGCAGTTACACCGCAGTATACGGTTGTTCCCGAAGGCATACCTGTTACAAGCAAGTTCTGTATGGTTGCATCCGCGGTCAAGCTGCCTGCCGTTGCCGGACAAACCGCCGTAGCAGGAACTGCTGAGCCATATCTGTTGCCGTTATTGCCATAGAAAATCTCTGCTTGCGTGCGCACACTACTGAGCTGCTCTTTAACTTTTGCATCATTAGCACCTCCTCGTGCAGTACTGAGGCTTGCGAGCACAATACCCGCCAAGATACCAATGATAGCGATAACCACCAAAAGTTCGATGAGGGTGAAACCTTTCTTATAAATTTTCTGCATAATTCGTATCCGAAATCTACTAATTGTTAATAATGCTACTACCTAATTTGCCAAAATTGCGGATGTCTACAGTATACCTGCCTTGCTAGCCGTAAACTTACTTCATGTGGATATCTTGTTTAGATGCTTCCTGCGGTGTTGTAAATAGGTAAGAGCACAGCGGCCAACAAGAAACCAATACCGACTGCGAGCGAAATAATAAGTGCGGGTTCAATAAGAGAAACCAGCGTATCAACGGCCGCGTTAACTTCGCGGGTATAGAACTTCGAAAGACGCTCAAGAATATTGCCAAGTTCTCCGGTTTCCTCCCCTATTTGGAGCATTTGAACCATAATTATTGGGATCTCGTTCGGATACCGGGCAAACGTTTGGGAAAGCGTGGTACCGCTTTTAACCGACTCGACCGCCTCGCGCAATATACCTTCGTACACGTCGTTGCCGACGACCGAAGCAGTTATGTCGAGCGAACGCACGGCGGAAATACCGGACGTGAGCATCACGTGCATGTTGTCCGCAACGCGCGAAAGATACAGTTTTTGATAGAGTTTTCCGATAATTGGAATAGAAAGCTGTGCATGGCTAAGGGCTAAATGGCCCTGCGGGGTCTGAATGTATCGAAACAAAAAATATCCGCCAATGATAATAAGGACGAGGAGGTAAATGCCGTAATCAACAAGGAACGAGCTCATGCCCAAAACAACGCTCGTTATAACGGGCATCTCTTGACCTGAATCTTCCAGAATAGTTCCGATCTTTGGAATAACAACCGTAAGCATAAGCGTCATGACCGCAACGAACGTCAGCATAATGAAACCCGGATAAATCAGCGCATTGCGAGCTTTTGATTCGAGCTCGTAGGAGCGGTCGATATAATCCGCCAAATACAAAAATGTCTGGTCGAGTTTTCCGGACTCTTCACCGGCGCTTACCATGTTGACGTAGAAATCTGAAAAAACTTTTGGATGTTTGCCCAGCGCCTTTGAAATACTGCTTCCAGCCTGGAGGTCGTCGCTTACTTCAAGAAGGACACGCTGAATAGTTGCTTTCTCCGCCTGTTCGGAGAGAAGTCTAAAGACGCGAAGAGCGGAAACTTGCGCTTCGAAGAGCGTTGCAATTTGGCGCGAAAGGAGCACGAGATCGCGGTTTGAAACTCCCCCGAAAAAAGTGACGGCTCCGAGACGCGCCATAATGCTTCCTCCGCTACCTGCTCCGGAAAACGCAGTAATAGTGAGACCGCGACGCTGAAGCGCCTCAATAGCCGCATCCTGGGTATTTGCGCTTATGGTCCCGCTTGCGGGGTGGCCGTTTTGATCAAGTGCTTCGTATTTAAATTCCATATCTTAATTAAGTTCCAAAATACAAATCACAAATTTCAAACAAGCTCCAATTTTTAAACTTTGAAATTTGTTTGTCATTTGGAATCTGTGGTTTGGATTTTACCTCAGAGCAATCGCTCTAAGGTCTTCGGGTTCCAGGAGCGGGAATAAGCGCTTTCAACGCTTATCTCACCCGCGCGAACCAAATCGGCAAGGCATCTATTCATGTCGACCATCCCCTCTTCCGCGCCGGTTTCAATAACCGTCTGTATTTCATGCGTGCGCTTTTCTCGAATAAGGTTTGCAACAGCGTTATTGGTTACAAGCAATTCATATGCGGGTATGAGCCCGCCGGAAATGCGCGGTACCAACCTTTGAGAGAAGATTCCCGCAAGCGACCCGGCAAGCTGAATGCGGATCTGATCTTGCTGGTTTGCCGGGAATGAGTCGATAATACGGTCGAGCGTTTGGGAGGCGTTGTTGGTATGCAAGGTCGAAAATACCAAGTGCCCGGTTTCTGCGGCGGTAACGGCCGTCGCCATGGTCTCTGGCGTGCGCATTTCACCGATCATTACTACATCCACGTCTTGGCGAAATACGGAGGTCAAAGCCGCGTGGAAGTCGCTGGTGTCGACGCGCACTTCACGTTGATCAATGAGAGATTTTTTATTTTCAAAAATATATTCTATCGGGTCCTCAATCGTAATAATATGTTCCGTGCGCTCGGTATTTATTTTTTCAATAAGCGCCGCAAGGGTTGTTGTCTTACCTTGCCCTACCGGCCCCACGACTAGGAAAAATCCCTGTTCACGAGAAGCGAACGATTCAAGCATGGGTGGCAAGTTCAGTTCCGGTAAAGAGCGTATCACCTTAGGGATGAGTCGAAGTGCTATAGCCATATGTCCGCGCTCAAAATATCCGTTGCCGCGGAAGCGCACTGTGTCCCCATGCGCGTAGGAAAAGTCTATTTCCTGCGTCTCAAGAAAGCGTTTTTTATGATCAGCCGAAAGAAGCACATCGATAAAACCCTGCATATCTTCATGCGCTATTACGCTCTCCGTCAGAAGAGGGGTGAGCGTGCCTGAGACACGCGCAACTGGCTGCGTGCCAGTACCTAGATGCAGGTCGCTTGCTCCTTGCGAGACGATCTGATCCATGAGTTGGCCAAGTTTTTGTTTGTAGTCTGCCATATTAGAGTTCTATTTCTTTTTCCTTCGGCTCAGCTAGACTCCCATCTTCAGCTATTGCGACTGGCGCCGGAGCTTCAGGCACCTTCACGGTTTCGTCCATCTCGAATTCACCGCCGAGCGTGTTAACTTCTTCAAACGGGATAACTCCCCGCGCAGATTTTATAATAGCATCCTCTTTCATGGTGAGCATTCCGTTTTTTCGCACTAAAGAAAACATATCGTCTTCTGCTTTGTTGGCAAGAATTGCTTTTTCCAACTCTGACGTCATCTCGAACATTTCAAATACGGCAATACGTCCCCGCGTACCGGAAGGGCAATCCGGCGTCGGATCAAGTTTATATACTTCATCAAGCGGAGGAATATTCTTGCGATACTCTGGCGCCAAATCGGCGAATTCCTCAGTAAACATTTTTTGCATACTCTCATCCACCTTCATTTTTCTTCCACCTCCTTTACATAAGGTGCGCACCAGACGCTGTGCCATGCCAAGGACTAGAACAGGCGGTATAAGGTAGGGCTCCACACCCATGTCCAAAAGGCGCGGCACAATGCCGACTGCGTTGTTGGTGTGGATAGTCGAGAGAACCAAGTGGCCGGTTAGCGCTGCCTGAACCGCAAGTTCCGCGGTTTCGGCATCGCGAATCTCGCCCACCATTATGATGTTTGGGTCTTGGCGCAGAGTTGTACGTAAGCCGTTAGCAAACGTGTAGCCTATTTCAGGACGAACTTGCGATTGTGAGACACCGGGTATGGTGTACTCAACCGGGTCCTCAAGTGAAAGCACGTTGTTTTTTTCGCGATCAACTTCGTTAAGGAGTGCGTAGAGTGTGGTCGATTTACCGGAACCGGTAGGGCCGGATACTAATACGAGGCCATAGGGCTTTTTTATTGCCGCACGTATGAGAGCCAGGTCGCGCGGCGTCATGCCCAAGTCCTCGAGCTTGAGGTCTTTTGCGGCCGTACCCAAAATTCGCATCACCACCTTTTCCCCGTAGTATGTTGGAAATGTTGAAACACGGAAGTCTACCTTGTCGCCACCTACCCGAGCAGAGAAACGTCCGTCTTGCGGTTTGCGTTTTTCGTCGAGACGCATGTTAGAGAGCACTTTGATGCGCGCCACAACTGCCGGATGGATTTTTGTTGGAAGTGTAATGTTAGTGATCAAAACGCCGTCGATACGGAACCGCACGCGTGTTTGCTCTTGCATTGCTTCGATGTGGATGTCGGAGGCGCGCTGCTCAGAAGCGTGGCGAAGAACGGTTGCAACTATTTTAGTAACCGGCGCATCTTCTGTAATTCCTTCCGCGCTCGTTTCTGTTATTTCCGTTTCTTCAAGCGAAAGGCGTTTTTTCCCTCCCTTCCCTTCTTTCTCTTCTTTTTGCGTCTCAACAGTAAGTTCGGTTTCTAGTTCTCCAAGTGCCTTCCCCACTTCTCCAGAAAGACCCTTATATTGCGTGAGAAGTTTCTCGAAGTCGGTATCGCTTATAAGAAATATCTTGTACGGCATGCCGACTTTGGAAGAAATGAATGTCAGCGCATCGCGTGCTTCGATGTCATCCGGCTCAGTAACGCCAATTTCAAGCGCGCCGTCCACAACGCCAATCGGCGCAAAATGATAATGCCGCGCGCTTTCTTCCGGTACGAAGCGCAGTACATCAAATGGAACGCTTTTTTGTCCTAGCTCACGTATAGGCAGACCATAATACTCACCTTTTGCGGCCAGAATGTCGGAAAGATTAACGCCGGCTTTGACAAGCGCATTTTCGATAGACTCGCCAGGCTTTTTTATAGCCATCGCCACCTCCCCCAAACGAGCGGGGTCTAAGAGCGCCTTGTCGCTTACAAGCTTCAGAAGATCCATAAGTACGTACGTGGGGGGTTACTTAACGGTAGTGAGCGGTGCAAACGGATTGCGTCGACCCACATTCTGCGGAGGAATAGTAACTCCAAAGTCGGTCAAAGAAAGAAACACCTCATCCGTAAACAGGCTCGCGTCTAGTGTTATGGTATGCAGACTCGAAAGCGTAGCAAGAAGCTCCGGCGAAGCAACCGAGGAATCGGCGCTTGAGGTCAGAAGGTTCGTGTCAGAACTGCCACGGAAATAATTGAAGTACACATAGAGTAGAAGACCAATGAACAAAAGGCCTCCGAGCAACATTTTATTATCTTTAATGAATTTCATATCACGCTTGATTAATGAAGCCAGTAGGTCCGCACCGAAAAATGGTAATCATTGTCGGCAGGAGGTGTAGCCGCAGTAAAGGAAAGATCTTCAATATCAAGGAGACGCAGGCTGTGCTCGACATCCTGCAAGAACATCAGAAATTCGTCGTAGGAAGCGGCTACGGTAAAGCCCAGCGTTACCGAGCCCACCTGATCGCCGGAAGCACCAACGGCAAGCGGGCTTCTCGCCTGAACGCTGTCAGATATTGTGCCTAATTTTACATCTTTAAGGGTTAGTCCGTGACGCGCAGCAATGCCGTTAATTTCGATGATAAGGCGGATGTTGTCGACATTGTCGGGAATCATTCGCTGCAACTTCTGAAGATCCTCTTGTCCAAAGGTGTTACGTCTTGCGATAAGTTCATCGCGAAGCTTGCGAAGCTCTTGGGACGTGTCGAGCGCCTCATCATAGGAAGCTCCTTCAACTGCAAGCGTTTTGGTATTTTGATAGGCCGGGTCGGTGTACAGCATGAATAATGCGGCCGCAGTTGCAAGAAGAATAAGTGGCATTAGGAATCTCATAGTGTTGGTGTAGTTGTGCCCTGCGGTAGTGTTGTAGTGCCTGCTTGAGCAGGTGCTTGTACAGCACCTTGCGATTGAATTTCTACAGGAATTTCCGTAGTTTGCACGGGAGCATAATCAGCAGTGAGACTCTTGCTGTACAAAAGCAAAGAAGGATCAACGCTCACCGCAACAGCGAATGTCACTTTTCCTGTCTCGGCAGAAATTGCAAGGTTTGAAAAGATGACGTCTTTAAATACTTTGCTCGCACCAAACTGGTCCGACTGCAGAGCAACCGTCGAAAAACTATCTGCTTCGCCATTCATCTCAAGCGCTGCGCCTCCATTTTCATCCAATTTAAATTCAAAACTCCCAAAGGCGACTTTTTCAAGAGTCTGTGTCGAAAGAAAAGCAAACAATGCTGAAGGGGCTACATGGCCTCCCAAAATCTTCTTAGACTGCGACATCCGCGCATCCAGGCGTATAAGGTCTTCAATAACACCTGGGTCGTACGCTTCCTGAACTTTCTGAAGAGACTCTTGTTTAGACACGAGGGAAGATTTAAGAAATTGCGTATACGCAAATACCGCACCCGCCGAAACCATTGAAGCCACAAAAATAAGGATCGAAAGAAGAAGAATAAGCCCCACGCCATTTGGACGTCTGCCTCCACCTTCAACAAGGGGTCTTTTTGGAATGAACGAGGCCGAAACAGTGGGATCCATAATCTAGCGAGTGAGCGAAATAAAATTCATTTTAATTTCCGAGCGAGCGACGATTATATAAGGCGAAGCCTTCTATTATTAAATCATTATATACCAGTAAAAAATGTAGCGTGCGATTGTGTGCATAGTCTTTTTATCCTGCTTCCTGCAGGCGTCGGAGCGCCAACCCCACTGCTACAGAAAACTCGGGCCCAGCTTCTTTTAATATCGCTTCAAGAAACGCGGGAGCCTGCGTCTTGCCGAACGGATCGGCAAGACGCAGCTCAGTTTGGATTTTCGATTGTGCAAAGTCCTTGAAGCCTTTAAGCGTCGCTCCCCCACCGGTTACAACAAGAGCAGTTATTGTCTGGTTGGTGCGCTGTTCGTAACTGCTAAGCGTGCGTCCCACTTCCGCAAGCAACGGGCTGAGCGAAAGTTCAAGCGATTGCTTTAATTCCGGCGGGCTATTTGGGGAGAGGCCAAAACGGCGTTTGCGCTCTTCAGCTTGCGCAACCGTAAGCGACAGCGCGCGCGAAGCAGCAAGCGTTAAATCCTGGCTGCCATGATTAATAATGTGACTCTCGCGAATAAGCCCGCGTTCAACGACGTAAAATTTCGTCGTTGCCGCGCCCATGTCAACAACAGCGATAGGGGCAATACCATGATCAAGCGCTGCGCGTACGCCGCTGAAGACTTCTATCTCTAAAAATGCTGCTTGGAGCTGAGCCTCTTTAGCTATAGAACGGAACTTGGCGATGGTGTCGTTGTGAATCGCTACAAGAAGTACTTCTATTTTGCCCGGTTCGCGCTCTTCTCCGCTTTTTCCTCCGCTTACGACGAACCAGTCGAGCATCACTTCGGCTATTGGGACCGGAATATATTTGCGCGCCTCAATCGGTACTACCTGCGCCAATTGCGGCTCTACGGCCGCAGGGAGTTTAACAATAGAAATAAGGCTCGAAGAATACGGAATGGAAATTGCGGCGTCGACGGTTGTTACGTTGGCCTCGCGGATGACATCTTTAAGCGCTTCTATTATTTTATCGGTCGGGAGTGCTGTCGCCCGACCGATTTCCATCCCGCCGTAGGGGCCAAGCGCTATAGCTCCATACGTTTCTAAGACTACACGACCATGCTCGCGCTTAAGCTGTACTATTTTTATAGTGGAAGTACCAATATCGACACCAAGTGCACTCTTGGTGTCCTTAGAAAACAGAGACGAGAACGAGGGTAGTCCAAAGGCCATTTTGTAGTAGTATAGCATCGCTATGCATATTTTTTCATCCGCATTTGGATATTTAGCCGATCTTATACTGCCCCCGCGCAAAACAGACCCGCTCGTGCGGGAATTAACCATTGCAGACCTACAAAGCGCAGCACTGGAGGACGGCACGCTCTCCTACCGCGATCCCCGCGTACGAGCGCTTATTTGGGAGCTTAAATACCACGCAAGTGCACCTGCTTTAGCACTTGCCGGCGAGTATGTGGCCGATTTACTAACGGCTGTCGCAAGCGAAGAAATCGGAAAACCACTTCTTATTCCAATACCGATGCACAAAAAGCGCCGAAAAGAGCGCGGACACAACCAAACCGAGGTTCTGTGCGAAGCAGCACTTTCATATATGAAAGTGCTTGGGCAAAACTATATAGAGTATGCGCCGAACGTGCTCGTGCGCACACGATATACGCCCTCTCAGCAAGGGCTGGAGCGGAACAAACGTCTCATTAATGTAGAAAATTCTATGGAAGTCTCCTACCCTAAACGGGTCGTGGGCAGAGTGTGCGTCGTTATTGATGATGTTTCAACAACCGGAGCGACATGTAAAGAAGCCGTGCGTGCCCTGCGCACTGCAGGAGCGCGTAAAGTAATTTGCATTGCACTGGCTCAGTCGTAGACTTTGGTGTAGGTTGTATGGTACGGAGGCGTGGCTGAGCGGTCTAAAGCAACACACTGCTAATGTGTTGGCCGGGAAACTGGCCCGAAGGTTCGAATCCTTCCGCCTCCGCATCTGCAAAATTGGCTGCCAACCGGCAGCTATTTTGCTGACGGAGTGTCAAAGGATTCTCACGTGCGAAGGGGTCGGGAAACAGCTTGTTTCCCGTGGAGGAATTATTCAAACCGTGGGTTTGAAAGAGCCATAGGCTCAGGAGTGAGATTCCTTCCGCCTCCGCTGAATTTTTCTTGACGTTCATACGTCTTAAAAAATCAAAATGCACTTGCTTTAGCAAGCTGCCACCGTTAAAAATTACAAGTGAAGTTTGACCGGAAGGTCTAGAGGGTCCGGCAAGTCAACATCCCCGCTGTTTGGGGAGTGGTCGCTGTTAGAATTTGAAGATGAGTTGTCATCGCCCATGTCGTGGTCAGTCGCATCATCGTTACTGTTGTTCTTTACTGAATCATCATTGCTGTTCCACCCCCTATCGTCGTTGTTGCTTCTCCACCAATTTATATTGCGCTCCCCTACTGGGCGGACAAAATCTTGTTTGAATTTTTTGCTTGCCTCAACAGAAGCGGCGAGTTCGATCGAATCTTGAAGCACACCGGTAAATGTTACGCGCGCAGTATCGTATTGTTCATTGTCATATTGTTTCTTTCCTTCTTCCATTCGCTCCTCCAAATTTACAATTTGCGCCTTTATTTGAGTACTCGTGGTTGCGGCGAGATTTGATTTAGCATCATCAAACTCCTCCTTAGCATCGGTAAGTGCGGTCTTTGCTTTTGCCTGGAGCTGAAATGCGGTCTTTTTTTGCGATTGTGCACTTGAAGTCGCATTGGCAGAAGAGGATGCATTTGTTACTATTTTCGCCGAAATATTTACAGAAGATGCCGCATCGTTCGCAACAGAAAGCGACATACTCTGAACATTTCCAGACGCAGCCTGAAGCGCCATTGAAGCATCCGCTCCTGCGTTATTTCGTCCGGTCCATGCGCGCGCAATAATTCGAGAATTTTCTTGCGTTGCCCTGTCGTCACTTTCGCTTCCGATGCGCTCCAAAATATTGGTATGTGCCGCAATAGATGAGTCGAGCGTTATCGACACTCCCGCAGCCGCATCGGGATCTTGCGCTTCAAGATCTGCTGCGAGCGTTTGCGCCTTTGCAACATGAGTATCGAAGCTTGCTTCTATCTGAGCGGTGGCCGATTCGTCAAGCTTGCCTTCCGAGGCAAGCGTTTCAGCTTCTTTAAGACGCTCTTGCGCTAGAGATGTATGGAAAGAAATTTTCGCTTCATTAGATATGGCAAGCGCTCCAGAGACGGGCTCGTTTACATTAACTTTCACGCGGTAAAGGACATCGCCTGGAACACTTCCTTGCGCTGCATATGTGGTCGTGGAACCAACCAGCACAACAAGCACGAGCGCAAACGCTACTGCTCGCTGGTATGAAAAGAAGAAGATGTACGGGCTTTGCATTTTTTTTGCATCAGAAACTGGCGCCGAAAAAATTCGCGCTTGCATAGCAGCCTTTTCCGCAGTGCTCATACGGATGTGCAGGGCTTCTTGTTTTAAATTGTTGAGGTTGTTGTTCATACCTATAATTCCAGGAACGAAGGTTCCAGCACGCTGCGTAATTTTTTCAGCCCCCGATGAATGCGTACTGAAACGACATTTTCGGTTGCATCAATCCGTTCGGCGATTTCTTTTGGCGTAAGACTGTCGATGTAGCGCAAGATGAGAACTTCGCGATACGGCTCGGGAACTTCCCTCAGCGCTTCAAGGGCTAGTTTGCCGTCAAAGCGGTCTATCGCCGTAGTGAGCGTATTTGTCTCGTCGGCTGGCATGAGCGACTCCACAGTCTCCCCTTCCGACTCCTTCACCATAGACTCAAGCGAGATCGATTTCGATTTTCGATACTCGTCGATGATCAAGTTGCGCAGGGTGCGATATAAAAAAGGTCTCATTTCCCGAACGGTTTCGCCGCGCTCAATATATTCCCACGCCCGCAAAAATGTCTCTTGGGTCAGCTCAAGCGCCCGCTCGCGGTCGGAGAGCCGAAGGGTGCAATGTCGAAACAGCTCGTCATTGTAACGCTCGTAGGCAGCCCCGAATTCTTTCTCAATATCCCTCATAGAAAAGACGTATGAAAGGGGGTTCCCTTTCAGTAAGAGCTATTCTATCCTTTTTAGGCCTCTATTGCGAAGGATTGCATCTTAAAGAGCTCTATATAATGATAGCAACACCATGAATCTGCATGATCTCCTCATAAAGCACCTGCGCCTAATGGACACGCAGAAGGCCGCACTCTCGCGCCTCGGGGTGCACACGGTGCAAGACCTTCTTTTTCATTTTCCCTTCCGCTACGACGTTGGAGGAAGCGAATCGACAATCGCCGGGCTAGAGCCGGGACAAGAAGTCACGATAATCGGAACGCTCGAAAAATTGGAGACGAAAAAATCGTGGAAGCGCAAAATTCCGGTCTCTGAAGGTGTGTTGCGCGACGCAACCGGCAAAATAAAGGTTATGTGGTTTAACCAACCATACATCGCCAAAATGTACGCAGAAGGTGCTCTTGTTAAGGCGGTCGGCAAAGTGACCGGCAGTAGCGGCAAAGTCTACCTTGCGAACCCCCAGCTCGAGCGAGTCTCAGCCACTGATGTAGGACTATTCAAAGTCGGAGAAAACCAGGATACGAGTCCTACCATATATGGTAGGACTCAAGAAAAACAAGAAGGTAAAATTTTTGCTCAATACCCCGAGAGTCGCGGAGTTACTTCTTTATGGTTTCGTCATGCGATAGAAAAAATATTCGCAAGCGGCATACTCGAACAAATTGAGGACCCTCTACCTCCTATGTTACTTAAGCGTTACAACTTACCAACGCTTAAAACATCTCTCGTATGGATTCACACGCCACAGAACTTAAAAGACGCCGAAGCGGCGCGTAAACGATTTGCATTTCAAGAGGTGTTCTTGATTCAGCTTGAACGCGCCCGCGAGCGAGCGCTCCAAGCGCATGAAAAAAGTTTTGCAGTCGACGCCTCGAGCGAAGCGGTGCAGGAATTTATCGAAGGAGCGTTTCCATTTAAAGCAACCAACGCGCAAAACAAAGCTATCGATGCAATCCTCACCGACATGCGCACGGGTCGACCAATGTCGCGCTTGCTTGAGGGCGATGTAGGGAGCGGCAAAACGGCAGTTGCGGCGACTGCAAGCTATGCAACCGTGCGTACACGCCCACAGGGGCAAAGTTTCGGAACGCTCCAAGTAGCCTACATGGCACCGACAGAAATACTCGCAAAACAGCATTTCGAATCCTTCATACAATATTTTCAAAATTTCCCTATTAACATCGGGCTTATTACGGGAAGTGGCTGTTATAAATTTCCTTCCAAAATTCGCAAAGATGAGGCGACTAACATATCGCGCGCCCAACTTTTAAAATGGGTAAGCAACGGCGAAATCCCGGTTGTCATTGGTACCCACGCACTTATACAAAAATCTGTCGCGTTTAAACATTTGGCACTGGTTATAATCGACGAACAGCATCGCTTCGGCACAGCACAGCGTCGAAAGCTCACCAAAAAATCTTCTAATATTAGCCGCGACGAGTCGCGGCTGCGCCTCCCCCACTTGCTTTCAATGACCGCAACGCCCATTCCCCGCACGCTCGCGCTTACGATATATGGTGACCTTGATTTAACACTCCTTGATGAAATGCCGCCGGGCAGAAAACAAATCATTACCGAAATTGTTCAACCAAGCGCGCGTGGAGCGGCGTACCAAAAAATGCGCCGAGAATTAAAAGACGGTAGGCAGGCGTATGTCATTTGTCCGCGTATCGACGAACCAGACCCGCAAAAAGCATTCGCACTCCAGGCAAAGTCTGTTAAAGAAGAAGCAAAACGGCTGAAAAAGAGCGTATTTCCGGAATATGAGATAGATATTCTTCATAGCAAGATGAAGCCAAAGGAAAAAGATGACGTCATGGCGCGCTTTGCGGCGCACGAAATTGATATTCTCGTTGCAACATCAGTTGTGGAAGTTGGTGTTAACGTGCCGAATGCGACGATGATATTTATAGAAGGTGCCGAGCGTTTCGGTCTCTCTCAGCTTCATCAACTGCGTGGGCGCGTCGTGCGCTCAAACCATCAAGCATATTGCTTCGTATGTCCTGAGTCTCGAGGAGAAAAAACCATCGCTCGGCTTGAAGCACTTACGAAAGCAAAAAATGGATTCGAGCTTGCTGAAATGGACCTGCTTCAGCGCGGCCCCGGCGAGCTCTCCGGCCACAGCCAATGGGGTATCTCCGACATCGGTATGGAGGCACTTAAAAATTTAAAGCTTGTTGAAGCTGCACGAAACGAGGCGCATGCACTTATACAAAAAGATGAAACGCTTTCAAGCTCGCCTCTTTTACAAGAGGTGCTCGCCAAACGCGCCGCAATTACTCATTTTGAATAGGGAGGGAGCGGCGGCGGCCCCACTCTACCTTGTCCCACATACGCTCGTTAAAATAGTAGCCAGCTGCCAATAAAGCGGCGACTACAAGAGTAATGTTAGTAGATTGGCGAATTTCTCCGGTAAAGAGGAAAACTACTGTTAGCGTAATAAGAGTCGCGACGACCCTCCATATAATTGTTTTAAGAAGCGAACGTTGCAGGGTATCCATACACAATGATGATTAACTTAAAATGAACGCAAAAAGGGCCCAAGTGGCCCTGTTCATCCAGGGTATACCTTCTTGCAGTGCCTGCAAGGGAGTTTGTCCACAGGGAGAACTTGGGTGGCCACAACTGAGTAGGGATCGGCCAAGAACATTTTTAGCCGTCGTCACGTCTAAAAATTTCTCGGCCCTGCTCGCACGACCCCGCCTGCTGGCGGGGTGCCCGTGCTCACTTTCGACCCCTACCGCGCCCTACAAAATAATAGTCGCCCAATGCTACGCATTTGGCTCGTTTATTTAGTGGGCGCGGTAGGGATCGAACCTACGACCGGCCGTGTATAAGACGGCTGCTCTACCGCTGAGCTACGCGCCCATTCGAATAAACTTTACTCGAAACTAGGGTTTTGTGCTATGTTTGGCCCCAGTGCAACCATCGCTAGGGAGAACTGCGATGAGCGATCTTTCGAAGTTAGAGCGCCGCGTGAAAAACGTCCTGCTTCCCTACCCTCTCATGGTCGGGGGCGGCGTCTTCAAGACAGTCGAAGAACTCGTGGCTGTCGCTGATACCGATGTGATCCCCGAGTGGGGTTCGATCGAGACGGTACAGTCCGACGGCAATGGCGGGGACGATTACTCGGCAGTGTACGGGCCGAACGGCGACCTTATCTACACACGCAATCGCCGAGGCATTCCCAATCCGGGCATGGCCTATGTGGAGCAACATGCCGGTGATCTCATCAAACGCTACGCCGACCGCGGCAAGCCGCTGACACTCAACGTCTCCGGCAAGGGCAGCGAGGATAAGAACGCCGTCAACGACTTGCTCACACTCATGAAGCGCGGCATCGATTGCGGCTTCCCCATCATCACTGCCAACGGCGCTTGCCCGAACAAGGCAGGCCAGCCGATCTTGTGCTGGGATATCGAGGGGACCACAGAACTGTTCCAGCGGATGGAGGAAGAGATCGGCTCGGTCGACCCTGCCATCCTGTGGAAGGTCTCCGTTGGGATGGACCAATCGCTCCTTTCCTTCAATTTGGGCTGCGTTGCGGGATCGAACGTCGTCTCCGGTATCATCACCGGCAATACCGTCATCAACACCTTCGACTGCGACAGCGAGGGCAAGCCGACCATATTGACGACGAAGGATAAGGCGACTCGTGGCGGCATGGGTGGACCGGCGATATTGCCGATGGCGCTCGGTGACACCCAGTTCTGCGTGGACAACATGCCGAAAGACAAGGTTGTGGTAGGTGGGGGCGGAGCCGTAAGCGTGGAAACGGTCATGAAGTTCATCCATACTGGCGCCACAATCGTGCAGACCACGAGCGGTTATATCGAGGCCGACAAGACTTTTGACCCGCACTCGCGCCACAAGGGGCCGGACTACTTCACCGGCCTTCTCGCAGGTATCGAAGCTCGAGCCTGACACAATCCATCGAGCAATCACAACTGCCCTGCGCCACCTGGCGCCGGGCTTTTTTTATTGGTACAGTCTTGCAAGTTTGGCTTCAGGGCCAGCGACAACTCGAAGGGAGTACGCAGACATGAAGTCCGTTCTTTCTACAGCGCAGTATCGCGCAAAACAGCTACAATTTGCTCGCCTGTGGTCGGAGCTCGAGAATGGGTGGGGCTTCGTGGACTCCCATATCCATGCAGACCGCGCCCATACCTTCCTCGACGCCTATTTCCAGGCCGAGGGAGGCCTGAACGTCTATGTCGACGCAAAGCTCTATATCAAGCAGGATGCGATCGGCGTCCTGCACCGCGGCGTTGCCTACGAGACCGAGGAGGTCCGCAGACGGATGGTCTCGATCATCGAGCTGAAGATCGCAGCCGGCGAAATCATGACCAACTTCATCGTCGACTGCTCTCCAGATCTCGACGGAAGGATTTTTCATCTCGCACTCGAGCTCCGCAAGAAGTACGAGAAGAAAATCATCATCAACGTTGGAGCCTACCCGATCTTTGGCATCAAAACGTGGGGTTCCGACCGACAGCTGCACCTCGAGGAACTCGCGCCCAAAGCGCAGTTCATCGTCGGCCTGCCCGAACGTGATGCCCGTGGTGACCATCCGATCGGCTTCGAAGGTCATCTGGGTCTTCTCTACGAGCTGGCACTCAAGTACAAGATACCGCTTGATGTGCACGTCGACCAGACGAACACGCCGGAAGAGCGCGGAACTCAGAAGCTCATCGAGGTGGTTCGTGCGCTTTCGATGCGGGTGCCGCCAGAAGAGCGGCCAGAGGTGTGGGGGGTGCATGCGCTTTTCGGAGGCAAGGAGGACGCAGAGGTCTTCGACATCGTCATGAACCTCAAGGCGAACAACATCGGCATCAAATGCTGCGCCCATGCCGCAGTCTCTATGCGGCAGATGCGCAATCATGAGGGCCCGACCCGAAGCTCGATCGCCCCAGTGCGGGAATGTATGGTCGCCGAAGTTCCCGTGCGCCTCGGCACCGACAACAGCAACGATCTGCTGATGCCACTGCCGAAGATACCGCTCCTGCTTCGGGAGATGGATACCCTTGCATCGGCGCTTCGCTACTACGACACCAATGTCCTGTGGAAGCTGGCCCGGTGCGAGAAGCTCAATGCCACCGATCGTGCGAGCGTCGCACAGAACCTTGCTCGCGACTACGAGGCGTTCGGCAGGCCAAACCCTTGGGCACGACTGACGGAGTAGCCAACAGCACAGGCAACCAATACAATTCCCGGCGCGCTTCACGCACGCCGGGAATATTTTTTTAAATTATGAGCCTCGAGACTTTATTTCGCGAACGTCTCGCTCGATACCTTCAAGCCTTATTTTGATATCGTGCATAACATCAAGCTCGGCAATTATTTCCGCTTCGGTTTTTTCAACCAATTTTTTCTGACGCGTATAACCTGACAGAATAATATTGTCGCCAATAAAAAACGAAACAAAAAGCCCAGTTGGCAAAATTAGCAAAAGGCCGAGCACTGCCGAGGGCCAGCCATAGAGCGTTGGAAAGTGCTCTGCAGTCTCCCAAACGCCTTTCCAAAACAAAACGATGCCAATGCCGCCGACAAATGCGTACAAAATGGGCCTGTGGCTTAAACGCGCGCGGAGGTTGTCCTCAAGCTTGTCGAAAAAATGTAGCGGATTTCTATCTTTCATGACTAAAATTATACTATGTTCTTAGCCGAAGTAATTTTGAATGTAATGCGAGGCGCGGAGTAAAAATCTCCGCGAGCAATACGAACGTATTGTGAGCGGAGTTTTTATGAACGCAACGACGCAGTGCATCAAAATTACGAGGCTACGCGATAGGTTGATGCTCAATGTCCTGCTTCTTCTTTGGCACCACCCCATGCGCAATCAGTATCGCTTCAAACTCATCCCGCTCGATCGTTTCCACCTCTACAAGACGCTCAGCGATAGCGTTAAGAAGCTTGCGGTAGTCTCTGATGATGTCGTCTGCTTTTTTGTATGCCTCATCAATGATGCGTTTTACTTCCGAGTCGATGTCTGCAGATACTTTTTGTGAATATTCTCGATCTTCAATGCCGCGGCCAAAGAGTGCTTTGCCGCCCTCCCCTTCAAGCGCCACAGTTCCCATCTTCTCTGACATGCCGTAGCGAGTTACCATGTCGCGCGCCAAAGCAGTCAACACCTGCAAGTCATTTGAAGGTCCTGTCGTGATGTCGCCAAATACGGTCTTTTCAGCAATGTAACCGCCAAGGCTCATCGCAATGTCGTCGAGGAATTCGCGTTTGCTTTGCATCCGTTTATCATCAAGCGGGAGTTTCAGCGTATAACCCGCAGCGCGGCCACGACTAATTATAGAAATCTTATGCACTGGGTCGGCATACGGCAAGAGAGATGCGACAAGCGCATGCCCCGCCTCATGGTATGCGGTAATTTCTTTTTCTTTTTTATTAAGCACGTGGCTTCTGCGCTCGGGACCGAGCATTACTTTTTCTATCGAGCGGATAAGGTCGTACTGAGCAACTGTTTTGCGGTTTTCGCGCGCGGCCAAAATGGCACCTTCATTCATAAGCGAATAGAGGTCGGCACCCGAGAACCCCGGCGTGCGCTCGGCAATAACTTCAAGATTTACATCTTCGGCAAACGGCTTCTTGCGCGCGTGAATTTTAAGAATCTCGAGCCGGTCTTGGCGGTCAGGAAGATCGATCATGACGCGGCGGTCAAAGCGGCCGGGGCGCAAAAGGGCGGGGTCAAGCACGTCAGGGCGGTTCGTTGCTGCCATGACGATAACTTTTTCATTTGGCTCAAAGCCGTCCATCTCAACCAAAATTTGGTTAAGTGTTTGTTCGCGTTCATCATTGCCACCGCCTACCCCCGTGCCACGCACGCGGCCAACCGCGTCGATCTCGTCGACAAAAATAATTGCAGGGGCTGCTTTCTTGGCGGTCAAAAACAAATCACGCACGCGCGAGGCACCCACCCCCACAAACATTTCAACAAACTCAGAACCCGATATAGAAAAGAACGGTACACCCGCCTCCCCTGCTACCGCGCGAGCAAGAAGCGTTTTTCCGGTGCCTGGTGCACCCATGAGCAAAATACCTTTTGGAATACGTGCGCCGATATCGAGGAACTTTTTAGGGTTCTTCAAGAAGTCGACAATTTCTAGCAATTCTTCTTTCGCTTCTTTAGCACCGGCGACTTCCTTAAACGTCACGCGTGAGTTTGCGTCGTTCGGGTCGATAAGCCGCGGCTTACTTTGTCCAAAAGAAAATGCCTGCATGCCAGCACCACGCACTTGGCGAGACAGGTACCAGACGAAAAATGCGATAAGAAGGATCGGCGCTAAGAATGGCGCCAACGCTGTGAGCCAGAACTGCCAGCTGCTCTCGCGCTTTATGTCGATAGAAACGTTCGCGAGCGCCTCTTTTGTAACGCCATAATTCGCGAGTGTTTCGGTGAGTGCAGCATCAGGCTCTTTTTTGGATTTCTTTTCAGTTTTGTCACCATACATGATCTCGAGCTCATCTCCATTTACAACAATAGAAGAAACTTTGCCTGTCTGGATATCAGCCGCCAGCTGAGACACCGCAATAGACTGCGGAGCAGTCTTCCCTCCTTCAGCAAAGTATGAATATGCTCCGGCAAGCAAAAGAAGGACGAGTACGCTCGTCGCAAGGTTCATCCAAAAAGAATTTCCTCGCGGAAATTTAGGAAGTTGAGGCACCTGCGGCATGTTGCGCCGCGGGCGACGCTCTTTGTCACCCGTGCCGCGCGGGCTATTACCCTGCGGCTGTTTGCCACTTTGGTCCGCCATAAGTAAGAAGAGTATACCATTTCCAGGGGGTAGGCAAAAAACTCGTATACTAGAGATATATTCGTATGCCAGAAGAAACTATTGACCCTATACTTGCAGCCCTCTTGCGCAAACAGCAGCAAAGTTGCGCATCTCTTCATCCGCAAGCGAACAAAACCGCGATCATACTCATGGGCGGCGGCATGCGCAGTGCGCACGGAGCAGGTTTTTTGTACGCACTTGGAACTAAACTTTCTCTTACCTCCCCCCACATACTAGTGGGCAGTTCGGGCAATGCAGGCAATATGCTTTATTTTATTGCAGGCCAATATGATTTTTTAAGGCGGGTCTGGAGCGGCATACTTTCAACTCCAAAATTTATTTCTTTCCTGCGATTCTATCGGATCATGGATATCGATTATTTAATCGATACTGTATTCAAAAAAATACTTCCACTTAATATTGCTGCCGCCCAGGCTTCGAGCACAGAATATTTTATTCCCATAACCGACGCCAAAACTGGAAAAACTCGCTACGTTGGCAAGGATGACTCGACTGATACATTTGAAGTACTGCGTGCCGCAAAAGCAATTCCAATTATATTCGGCAAAGAAATTTCCCTGCAAGGTAAAAAATATATAGACGGCGAAATGGGCCCTACCCTTTCTGACCACGTTGAGTTTGCGCTAAGTAAGGGTGCAAAAAACATCATCGTCGTTGACAACACGTCCGCATGGCGAGGAATCACAAAACTCGGCATGGAGGTATACGCACTCACGCTTTCGAAAAATCTTCGAAATGCAATCGTACGCGATATAAACCAGCACAGCCTATGCGTTGCCAGTAATGGAG
>JACMMG010000008.1 GCA_014379165.1 Candidatus Parcubacteria bacterium | reverse complement strand
TGCCGCATCCGGAGCGCTCGCCGGATGGTAAATATTTTATGCGCGCACTAGAAACCTATGTTGGACGATAAAAAAATCATTCCGGAAGCGCTGCGTGAAGCAATGGGCAGCGAGCATACCAGTTATAAAAGCACGAAGAAATTCCTTAAGAATCTTCCAACCAAAGGAAAGCATGTTATCCAAGGCCCGGGAGAAAATGCGGGTATCGTCGATATCGGAGGCGGATGGGCACTAGCATTGCGTATTGAAAGTCATAATCACCCTTCGTTCATTAAACCGTACCATGGCGCCGCAACGGGAGTTGGGGGCATTTTGCGCGACATATTTACCATGGGTGCCAGGCCAATCGCGCTTCTTGATGTACTGCGCTTTGGTACAGATAGCTATGCAAAAAAGATTTTGCCTGAGGTAGTGCATGGTATTGCCGATTATGGCAACACGATAGGCGTGCCGGTTGTTGGAGGAGACGTCTATTTTGATAAAACATACGATCACAACTGTTTAGTGAATGTTACGGCAATAGGACTTGTTAAAAAGAAAAATATTATCTACGGCAATGCGCTTACGGCAGGAAGCGATCTTATTTATGTCGGCGGGAGAACTGGCAGAGACGGAGTAGGCGGAGCACAGATGGCATCAAAAGATCTCGACAAGATGGATGAGTCTGCAATACAAAGCGCTGATCCATACCTTGAAAAGCTTTTGCTTGAAGCGTGTGTGGAGCTTGCAGAAACAGACTGGATAGAAGGCATGCAAGACATGGGTGCAGCAGGGCTTTTATGCTCAACGTCAGAAGTTGTCATACGTGGTCGCAAGAAAACGGGGAAAAATTTAGGAGCAAAAGTGCTTTTAGACAAGGTTCCTACCAAAGCATCCAATATGACGCCGCTTGAAATGCTTCTTTCAGAGTCGCAAGAACGCATGATGATTGTCGGTAAACGCGCACACCGCGAAAAGATATTAAAACTTTTTAAACATTGGGATCTTGAAGCGTGTGTCGTTGGAGAAGTAACCCATGATGGCCGGTATACGCTCCAGTATACGAAGGGTAAGAAAAAAATTACGCTTCCAATGGAGTTTGAAGAAATTTTCCCCGACCTGCAAGAAGATTGGGACATAAAAAAGTGGCAGACGCAGAAAGGTACTCATAAAAAAGCTGACTCTAAACTCCAAAAAGAAATATGGCATCAGTACGACTGGATGGTCGGCACAAGAACGATTAAGGGTCCCAATAAGCCTGGCCATTATGCAATTCTCGACCTGCCTGAAATCAAAGGGGAATTAATTATTGCGTGGAGTTCGGACGAAGGATTTTCTGACGCGAGCCCTTCAAAGGGTATTGAACATGCATTTGATAAATGTCTCAAAAGGATGAAGTCGCTCAAGGCAAAACCCCTTGCCATTACTAACTGTCTTAATTATGGCCATCCGCGTGATGCGATAGGAGCGTTTTCAGAAACGATAGATGCGCTTTCAAAACGATGTAAAAAAA
This sequence comes from Candidatus Parcubacteria bacterium, assembly GCA_014379165.1. Lineage (GTDB taxonomy): Bacteria > Patescibacteriota > Minisyncoccia > Phycocordibacterales > SBAW01 > GWA1-54-10. Next base: position 6,117 of record JACMMG010000008.1, on the reverse strand, counting down.
CCGGAATCCCGGTCATTAGCGGCAATGTGAGCCTCTACAACGCTCACAAAGGCCACTCGATAAAACCCACTCCAGTTTTGGTAATGGTGGGTGTGCGCAAGACTAAATAAATTCTTGCTATAGTAGTGGCAGGAGTCAGGGAATGTTCCTTGGCAGTTAGGGAGGGAGCGATGAGCGTCCTCGATCTTACAGGAGTCTCGCTCGTGGGAGCCGATTTCGACATGACCGTGGCAGACTCGTTTACGCCCCCTCCAGGAGGCGTTGGAGTGCCACAAGCGTGCGAGCATGCGCTGGAAGCCCTCTTCGGAGAGCACGGCAAACCGCTGCTTGAAAAGATCGGTGGTTTCGTGAATCAATCGCCCGGTGAACTGATGCAGGCGATCTTTACCATGGGCATGAAGCTGCCGCTTGCGGCAATGGCACGCAACTACTTCGAGCGCGAGGCCGATTATCTGCGCGAATGCGTTCCTATAGGGAAGGGACACCCGCTCGTGTGGGAGGAAAACAACCAGTTCAATATCGTTCTTGAGCTGTTTGTCCGCGCAAAACTTCGGCCGCTGGTTGCACAGATCAGCAAGACGTGGCCTGTGCCCTCGCCCGGCTTCTTCGAATTTGTGCAGTCTCTGAGGGGGTTTGGCATTCCCTTCGGGATCATCACTGCGGGACACGACGTCTTCATTCAGAACTTCTTCGCGGTCCACGAGGTTGAAGTGCCGGTCCTTTTGACCGGTGACGATATCCGCGGATCGAAGCACGACGGAATCGAGAAGCCCGATGCGAAGCTCTTCGAGCTCTTTCTCGAGAAATTTGGTTGGATGCAGCCGATTGCGGCCTCTTCCATCCTTTACCTCGGTGATGACATCAACAGGGACGGCGGCTTGGCACATAATACGGGCGTTCGCTTCGGGCTCTACAGTCCCTTCACGGTGTACTCCGAGCGCAACTGGAGTCCTCGCACGTTCCAGTTCGGACACTTTTCTGACCTGACTCATGCGCTGCGAGCAGGGCAGATGCAAGCTGCGGAATAGTTGACCTGAAGAGGTGCGTGTTTTGGCGAGTGGAGCAAATAGCCCCGCTCGCTTTTTCTTTGTATAGTCTGTGCATGGAAAGTTGGTATGTATTGACCGGCGGGCCGTCGACAGGAAAAACCACTCTTATCGAAGAGCTTCAAAAACGCGGTTACCCTGTGGTGCCTGAGGCGGCGCGATCTTTTATCGAGCAAGAGCTTGCAAGCGGCAAGACAATAGAAGAGATACGCAGTGACGGAGTCCAATTTCAAAGGAATCTTTTTGGGATGAAAGTTGCCGCACATGAGGATCTGCCAGTCGGCAAACCGGTATTTTTTGACCGCGGTATGCACGACAGCGAAGCATATTTGCGTGTGCAAGGGGTCGCAAACGACCCGGAGCTTGCCGAAATCTTAAAAAAGATAACCTACAAAAAAGTTTTCTTGCTGGATCCAATTTCTTATATACCAGACGACGTGCGCACCGAAACACCTCTAGAAGCTGAAAAAATTCAAACACTTTTGCGCCAGGTGTACGAAGAGGCTGGGATAGAGGTTATCCAAGTACCAGTCATGCCGGTTGAAGAGCGTATTTCTTTTATACATCTACATCTTGAACTTGCATCATCAAGTAAAAAAACAATCGGGATTGTGGGTGGCGGACAGTTGGGAAGGATGCTTACAGAAGCCGCACATACGCTTGGTTTTAGCGTGTATGTACTTGACCCAACCCCTGAGAGCCCAGCCGGGCTTGTTGCAGACAGACAAGCAAAAGGTGAGTTTACCAATCCAGAACATGTGCGTGAGTTTGCACAAGCGGTCGACCTACTTACTTTTGAGATAGAGTCGGCAAATGCCGAAGCATTGGAGCAGATCGCTCAAAAAAGGCCTGACGATGTCCAACCGCTTCCTACCACCCTTTCGCTCATTCGAGATAAATTGGCGCAGAAAAAATTACTTGCGGTGAACAATATTGCGGTCGCTCCTTTCCGCGAAGTCTCAAATGTTGCAGACATCGAGGCCGTTGTAAAAGAGTGGAGCTACCCGCTCGTACTTAAAGCGCGTTTTGGAGCATATGACGGCCGGGGAAATGCGGTTTTGAGCACCAAAGATGATATCCCGATGGCACTTTCAAAACTAGGAGAGAAGAATTTATATATAGAGAAATTTGTGCCATTCCAAAAAGAACTGGCGGTGGTGGCCGCCCGAACAAGAAGTGGTGAAATGGCGGTCTACCCGGTCGTTGAAACGATACATAAAAATAATATTTGCCATATGGTTGTTGCGCCGGCACCAGTAGCGCCCGAAGTTCTTGAGAAAGCGCAGGAGCTTGCCGCTAAAGTTCTTGAAGTTTTTAGCGGAGCAGGGGTCTTTGCGGTAGAAATGTTTTTGACGAAAGAGGGTGAAGTGATGGTCAATGAGGTTGCTCCGCGCGTGCACAACAGTGGACATTTTACGATCGAGGCATGTGAGACATCGCAGTTCGAGCAGCATATCCGCGCCATTGCCGGTTTGCCGCTTGGTGGCACGGCACTAAAAGTCCCCGTAGCAGTAATGATAAATATTTTAGGCGAACGGACGGGACCAGCTGATCCGAAAGGTGTTACAGAAGCACAGATGCTTGGCGCGGCGGTGCATATCTACGGCAAAAAAGAAACAAAACTTGAACGAAAAATGGGGCATATAACCGTTGTCGGTAATACTCCGGAAGAAGCAATTGAAAAGGCAAAACATGCTCGGGCACGTGTTACTATCTGACGCATATGGCAAAAGCAAAAGTCGCAATCGTAATGGGCTCTGATTCGGACCTTCCTGTTATGAGCGAAGCGGCAAAATTGCTTGATGAATTCGGGGTAATACATGAAGTGACGATAGTTTCTGCACATCGTACGCCCGATAGACTTTTTTCATACGCTAAAAAAGCACAGGAGCGCGGTATTAAAGTTATTATTGCGGGTGCGGGAGGTTCGGCACACTTGCCGGGGATGATCGCGGCGATGACACCACTTCCGGTTATTGGAGTGCCGGTTAAAACAAGCACTCTGGCGGGGGTGGACTCGCTTTTTTCTATCGTGCAAATGCCACCAGGCATTCCTGTAGCAACCGTTGCAATAAATGGTGCAAAAAATGCAGGGCTCCTAGCGGCATCAATACTTGGCACAAGCGATGCAAAAATCTTAAAAAAAGTTGCCGCATATAAAACTTCTCTTAAAACAATGGTACTAGGGAAGGCAAAAAAACTTGAGAAGAATGGATTTAAAAAATATTTGAAAGAAAATTTAAAATGAAAAACGAATACGCACAAGCCGGAGTCGACTATACGCAAATTGAACCATTCAAACATGCGATGATCGAAGCTGGTAAGCGGACGCTAGAATTCCCGAACAGGCGGGATGTCTATATCAACAGCGAAGTTCTTCATGCGCATGGGGGAGTATTTGAATATCGAGGCAATAAGAGTCACTTGTGGTGCAACACCCAAGAAGGCCTGGGCAACAAGAACTGGATTGCTGAGTGGATGTACCAAAATGCTGGCACCGGCCGTTCCTATTACGAAGGTATTGGTATTGATGCTGCCCTTATGGCAGTCAACGATGTTATTGCGCAAGGTGCAATGCCGGTGGTGTATACAGATGAAGTTGCCGCAGGCGATTCAGAGTGGTTTGCGGATAAAAAAAGAGCAACCGATCTTGCACAGGGATTTTTTGAAGTGTGTAAAGAAGTGGGTATGGCTCTGCCAGCGGGAGAGTCGCCCGCTCTTAAATATTTAGTTAAAGCGGAACCACCAGTTAAAAGTGCTCCTTCACTGAGTGGGTGTGTAACTGGTATTATCGCTCCGAGAGAGAATATAATAACTGGTACGAATTTAAAACCAGGAGATAAAATATTAGGCGCGACATCTTCAGGTTTGCATGCAAATGGAGTTTCTCTCGTAATTAAAAAAGCTCTTACATTGCCGGAACAATTTTTAACAAAACTCCCGAATGGTAATTTTCTTGGTGAAGAAGCCCTCATTCCCACACGCTCCTATGTTGGTTTGGTAGAAGCCTTGCTTAACGCAAAAGTGGAAATTCACGCATTGCTGCCGGGTACGGGAAGTGGAATTGCAAAACTTGCGTTTGACAGCCGTCCGGCAACGTATCGGGTGCATACGTGGGTAGATATTCCACCCCTTTTCCTCTTTATGCGTGAATTAGGCGTATCGCTTGAAGATTGCCTCAAGACCTTCAATTGGGGCATTGGCTATTACGTATTTGTTCCGGCATCGGCAGTAGATGCGGCTCTGAGAGTAGGAAAAAATGCAGGATATGAGTTTATTGAAGTAGGCAGAGTTGAGGAAGGGGAACGGAAAGTTATATTTGAGCCAGAAAATATCACGCTTCCTCCACCGGGAGAATAATTTGTCACTAAAAGCTATATTTGTTAGCGTAAGGCCAGACTAGAAACAGGCAAGGGAATGTCAATAATGCGCAAAGATCCTGTGCGTATCGGCGTCTTCGGTAGCGGAAGCATGAGCTCCTTCCGGTTCCTCCATGAGCACGATCCGAATTTCGGAAAGCTTTACATGTTCGTTGGAGCATTCTCGGACGTGCCAGGGAAAGAAGGTGTGGCGTATGCGAAGAAGGCCGGCATTCCGACTGCCGAGCTCAGCTTCGAAGCCTGGCGCAAAGCGAACGGAGTTTCTCGTACCGATCTTAAGGCACGTGAGGCGTATTTTGCAGAAGTGCGACAGCTAATCATGCCGTGGAGTTCTGAGGTCATCATGCTGTCGGGATGCATGCTTCTCGTGACCAATCCACTACTGGCAGAATTTCAGTGGCGGATGCTGAATGTTCATCCGGCGTTCCTTAGCCTTCTCAATGATGCAGGCGAGCGCAAGTATCGCGGTACTGACGTGGTGTCCCAGGCGATGAAAAATGGTGACCTCACGGGTTCAACCGTCCATTTTGTCACTGGCAAACCGGACATGGGGCCTATCGTTGCTGAGTCGGCTGCACTTCCGTACCAATTGGGGGATGATCCCCAAGAACATCAAAACCGTATGAAAACGGCTTGTGATGGTCCGGCCTTCCAAGCGGCCTTTGCAAGACTTATCCCGTACGGTTGGCCGAGAATTCCTTGGCGTCAATTGCCCTGAACCTCCCTGAGACTCTCTTTTGCCGCGGGCGGAGGAGAGCCTTTTCTTTTTATGGCATACTACCGCTTATGGAGGCCGTATTGCGCGAAACGGATTTTAAGAACTTAGGCACCAAGACCCAGGGCAAGGTGCGCGATATCTACGAGCAGGAGCAGCAGCTTATTTTAATTTCAACCGACCGGCATTCTTCTTTTGACCGCATCATTGCGTATATCCCCGGCAAGGGGGAAGTGCTTAACCGCACAAGCGCATTTTGGTTCGACCACACGCAAGACATCGTACAGAATCACGTCCTTGCTACCCCTGACCCAAATGTAACTATTGGGAAAAAATGCAAACCACTTCCGATAGAAGTAGTCATGCGCGGATATTTAACCGGCGTTACTAGTACTTCGCTTTGGACCCATTACAAACAGGGCAAGCGCAATTTTGGGAATTTTACTCTGCCTGAAGGCATGAAAAAGAACGAGCGCCTGAGCGAACCTGTTTTTACCCCTTCGACCAAAGAAAAAGACCATGACAAAACGGTAACGCCGCAAGAAGTACTCGATATGGGCTTGCTGCAAAAAGATATGCTCGAAAAAGTCGCGTATATTGCCCGCGCGCTTTTTGCGCGCGGGCAAGCATTGGCATTGGAGCGCGGACTCATTTTAGTTGATACTAAATACGAAATGGGCTTGGACGAAAACGGTGAGCTAACGCTTATCGATGAGATTCACACCCCGGATTCTTCTCGTTATTGGCAAGCTGCTTCGTACGAAGCGCGAATCGCGCAAGGGGGAGAGCCGGAATATTTTGATAAAGAATTTCTGCGTCTATGGTTTATGGAACATTGCGACCCATACAAAGACACGGTACTACCCCCGGCACCCAAAGAGATGGTCGCAGAGCTCTCTTCGCGCTATGCAACTATTTTTAACCAGCTTACCGGCGAGAACGTGCGTGCGCTTGAAGGCGTCGATATTCAAGAACG
>JACMMG010000053.1 GCA_014379165.1 Candidatus Parcubacteria bacterium | reverse complement strand
TGGCTACCGTTGGTGTTAGGGCCGGCGTTGGCCATCGCAATGGTACCGACGTCGTTGCGATTGTTCGCTCCTATCTCGTCTGCAAACGAATAGCCTGGGCCACCTGTCCCCCAGCGGCTCACAATAGAGTCGTCTTTTGAAAGCGGGTCACCGCCCTGGATCATGAAACCGGCGATAACGCGGTGAAACTTCGTATTGTTGTAAAAGCCCGCCTGCGCAAGTTTTACAAAGTTTGCCACCGTATTTGGCGCAGCCGCTTCGTTGAACTCGATCGTGATATCGCCCTTGTTTGTGTGAAGTGTTGCTTGCATAACGTTTTGAGTCGTAGCTCCCACCGGAGCGGGATTATTAGATAAATTTGTTTGCGTCTGCGTTTGATTCTCTGGCACTGCACTTTGCGGCGTGGATGTGGAATATCCTTCAGGTATGGTAGCAGGCGGCGATGCTTCTTGTTCGCGCGAAGTCCAATACCAAATACCTCCTAAAATAATAAGAGCGAGCGGTATTACAACTAACGCGGTTCTATCCATACTACGCAGATTATTATTGCGCGGGCTCTTCGGTAGCGCGTGGAGATACAAATGGGGGAACTTCGCCAACGACGAAAGTTTTTGTTTCAGCTAGTTCGTCTTCAAGCCTTTTATTTTCCCGGCGAAGCTTTGAGAGGCGGAATTCATCGCGGATAAAGCTGGGAAATAGCAGCAGCATGCTCATGAGTATGCCGCTTGCGAGCGCCAAAAAAAGAATCGTTGCAAGAGAACCTTCTATCTGCCAGGAAAAAAACGAAACAGTGACCGGAGTAATATTCTGCAATATGAACACAACTGACGCTCCGCCCAAAAGCACTCCCAAGATAAGAAAAATTATAAGCATGCGTAAAAGTTAGCAGGTAAACGTGAACGTCTAGATTCTAGCACAAAAGGCTTCTTCCAAGGTACTCCTGCCGACGAGGTTTTTCAGAAGGAAACAACCTACGGTTTAACGACAAACCATTCGTCGTTTACCCCTTGCCCTGTCGTATCGTCCGGTTGTGCATCATCCTTCCAGAAATACAGCGGCATATTTTTATACGTTACTTGAAACGAACCGTCAGCGCGGGCAATCGTGCTCACTTGACCCTTTATAGTTGCCGGCACCTTTATGCTCGCTGAGGAAGGCACGGTGTATGGCGACCAGTTTGCCGCGCAGTCGCCCGAGCAGGTGGAAGCGCCGGCAGTATCTTTAGCGTAGGTATACACCGTCATGCCGTTGAATGCAGTTAGATATTGCCCCAAGCTCGCGCTGGAGTTGATACCAAGAATAGATTTCTCTCCTATCCCGCTCATATCTCCTATTCCTTCGCCTGAGGGTGCCTGCGACGCGCTAGTGTCACTCTGGTCTACATTGTCCTGGTTTGGGGAACCATTACTGTCCGTGGGTTCCGAGGGCGATCCGGTTTGCCTCTGCATGGTGGTGGAATACCAATACGTCCCGCCCACTACGACAAAAAGAGCAAGAACGATTCCGATAGCCGTGGATGTTTTCATATTAAAAAATGGGTTAGTGCGGTTATAAAATCACTATACTCCTAAACTTTTGATGAATAGGGCTACTCGTTAGTTTTGATCAGCTGGAGTTTCGCGTCACGTGAAAGCTGTTTGACTCGGTATTCTTCCCTGCTAGCAGAAGAACGGTCAAGAAATTCTTTGGAGTAGCTTAGATATACCGGTCGGCGCGTGCGGGTATATTTTGCGCCGAGCGTTGAAGAGTTATGTTCTTTTACTCGAGCTTTAATGTCCAGCGCGATACCCGTGTAAAGCGTCCCATCGGCGCAAGTAAGAATATATAGATGGTACATAACTAGAGTGTAATGATACCATTTTTCCCTCTTTTAATTTGCAATCGCATCTAACGCTGCCCCAGCACTGCAATCAACACCAAAATCGATCGTGCACAGTTTCCTTATATACCAATTCGGGCGAATTAGCCTATAAGACAACAGCGGCAATAATAGGGTTACAGGAGCGAAAAGAGTGCGCGAAGTGTCGGCGAAGATTCTTTTGAAATTTTATAAAATACCTGCAAGCTGCGCTGCTGGCGTTCGAGAACATTTGCTGCGTACAATACGCTCAGATGGCGGGAAGTCGCACGAAAAGAAAGCCGTATTTCCTCCCCTATTTCTCCCACCGAGCCTTCCCCCTTCTTTTTTAAAAACGCCAGGATCGCAAGGCGTCGATGGTTTGCCAATGCCTTAAGGACTCGTTCCATTTCTTTCTCTTTATTTTTCATGTTCGGAATCCTAGCATTCCCAGATACTATTTACCAATTCGGGCGAATTAGCCTATAAGAAAAAAAGGGCCGCCCGAAGGGGGCGGCCCAAGTTGGTCGTAGGCGGAAATGGGGATGGGGCCTACGACACAGGGAACAGAGTCAGGAAAGCTCGAGGCCGGTGGCGTGTTCGGGCATGAGTTTCTTGGAGGCAAGTCGAGATCTTGTCTCCTTGTGTGCGCTCCACCACTCAGCGAGCCCGGCCCAGTCGATCCGGCTTTCCATATTGTCACGCTCGAGCGTGCCGCAGAGTCTTGCTGCACCCGCTTCGAGCATTGTGATGTGGGCTTCAAGCTGTGCCCGCGTGGGGCGATGACGACCACTCATGAAATTTCTCCATTTGTGCCAAATTAGAAATTACAATAAAATCACCAAAAAGTCTAGTAACCTTCAGTGTTTTTGGGCAACGAGGTAGTAGTCTTTTTTATTTTCGTCGAATAGTTTTACTTCGAAACCTTGGCTTGAGAATAGCTTCACGAGCGATTGCGGGCGATGGAAATGGCTGCCAAGGCGGAGGATTTTTTCGAGTACTTTCACCGCCCTGCCGTCAAACGTAGCGGGATTGTATTCAACCGCGACGATAAGGCCGCCTTTCTTCAAAACCCGCTTTATTTCCATGATTGCCTTACCTTGTTCTCTTATATGATGGAAAGCGTCTACCAAAATAATTTTATCCGCGCTTTCGCTTGGGGCCGGCAGCGCTTCCCCGCTTCCGAGCGCACATACAAGGTCCGGATGCTTGCGACACTCTGCGAGCATCTTTTCGGACGGGTCGACAACGGTAATCGAATGCACTTTACCTACAAAATGTTTTGCAATGGCGCCGGTACCGCCACCGACATCAACGACGATGTCGGTCGGCTTAAACTCCACAATTTCTTGCAATCGTGCGGCTGTCTTATAGGTTCTGCTCCGCAATTTCTCGTAGATAGGAGCAACAAGGTCAAAAAATGTCATTACAACTATTCTACCATTCGGGCGAATTAGCCTATAAGAAAAAGAAAGTTGATGCGTTACTTCTGGGCAAGCTCAGTAGCAAAGTCCCCCTATCAAATTCCAAAACAAAACTCTATAAGACTTAGCCGGTGTGAACGTGGGTGTGCGAATGGGGATGACGAGGAATAATAAATATAGCGAAAATGTAGGCAATAACTCCCGGCACAAATCCAGTAAAAATAACAACAAGAAGCCACGCAAGCCGAAGCGGCACTGGATCGATTTCGAAATACTCTCCTAACCCTCCGCAAATACCTGCAAATACTTTATTTTTCTCACTTCGGTATAGTCGTTTTGTTTCCATATACCTCTACACTACAGTCCTCGTTATGGCCTGTCTACTTCCCCTGCCAAAAAAATGAGTTAGTACAAAAAATAGATGCACAGCGCCCACGCACCAATAATTGTCACAGTAACCAGGGCAAAGAACGCGACAATTTTAAAGAAAAATGCCACAGCCTCTTCCTTTTTGCCTGCCATAAGAAGAACAAGCGGTTCATACAGAAATAAGTACCCCATCACCGATGCCGAAAACACAAAAATCGAAAGCATGCCGATGGGTATGATGACTCCCCCCTGCGCATCTGTAAAAAACTGCGACCCCCACCAGAAAAGCGAAACAAGGCAATTTATATATAAAGATGCGAGGAGCGCATGGATAAACGGGTTTTTGCTCATGCCTTTATAACTATCGAATTTAGCTTTCGGTTGCTTTACTTAATCGCCGAAGTTAAATGAGGCCACATCGGGAATGCGTGCCTATAAAAAATTGCCTATTGAATACATAGAAGAAATATGCTCTAGTTGGTTCGGAGCCGTTCTTGCGGCTAGGCAAAATGGAGAGAAAACGATGTATTTTTGTGCGCAAATCGCAAAACCGCATATTATCAGCGCCATACACCCTCCCGTAGCATCATGGGAGAAGAAAGAGCACACCGTGGAGGCGAAGAACGAACAGGACGCGAGGCAGATGATTGAGGACTATTGCCATGAGCATACGATAAAGCCCCGTGGCAAAACCCTCGAGCCTGT
>JACMMG010000052.1 GCA_014379165.1 Candidatus Parcubacteria bacterium | reverse complement strand
TCCTTGCCGTCGACGCGCGCTCGCTCAAACCCTTTGCCGAGTAGGTCATACAGTAGCTGGTAGTACTCGCCTTTGCGGCCCACCACGACAGGTGAATAAATGCGCACCGTGTCTTCGTGTATATCTACACCCATTACTTTGCGAGTTTTTTTAGGACCAGCCTTAGAAACACCTTCAATAATGCTTTGAATTATTTCTTCGTTACTATGTTTTCGTATTTCCCGGCCGCATACAAGGCAGTGCGGCTTTCCTACGCGTGCATACAAGACGCGCAAATAGTCATAAATTTCGGTAATTGTTGCCACTGTTGAACGTGGATTGTTGGAGCGGCTCTTTTGATCGATCGATATAGCCGGCGAAAGACCGGTAATTTCTTCAACGTCCGGCTTTTGCATTTGCCGGAGGAATTGGCGCGCATATGCGGAGAGGGACTCAACATACCGGCGCTGGCCTTCGGCAAAAATAGTATCAAACGCCAAAGATGACTTTCCAGACCCGGAAAGCCCAGTAAAAATAACCATCTTGTTACGCGGGATGGTTAAAGAAATATTTTTTAGGTTGTGGGTCTTCGCCCCCTTTATGACGATTTTTTCTTCAGCCATGATATTTTGTTACATACACAAGTTGCATAAACACGCATTTCGCCCCCCAGATCGCTCTAGGGGGTACATATACACAAGTTTATTATACCCTAGCGAGCGAGAGAAATAAAGCTTGCAACTGGATAGAGCGAGAGAAAAGAAAGAATGTATTATTTCTTTTCGAGCGATCTAGACAGGGGTGCGAAGCACTATTTCCGAGCGAGTGACGGTTATATGAGACGAGCGTAGCGGGTGCTCATATAGCATACAAACAAAAAAGGCGGTCGTTTTCGAAAACGTTTCCCGCCCTTGCCTACACCATGTACTGGCTAAGCGAACAAATGGAGGTGCTGCTTTTTTTCAGCTATAACTCCAATAACTTATGTTTCAATTATACTCCTTTCCTTCCATTTCGTCAAGAGCCCTTATTTTGAAGCTTTTTTGTCTTTTTTGGGCTTACCTTCGCTCCCCTGCCCACTGAGAGCATAAATTTCGTCGCGAATAAGTGCGGCGGTTTCAAAATCGAGATTCTTTACCGCTTCGGCCATCTGCGTGCGCTTTTCGGCAATAAATTTACGCGGGTTCTTTTTATACTCGGCCTGCTCGATCGTGATCATTTCGTTTACCGCTTTGCCGTGCTCGGTCCGCAGTTCTTCTGTAATATCTTTTATTGCTTTTTTAATTGTCTGGGGAGTAATGCCATGTGCTTTGTTATAGGCAGTTTGGATCTCACGACGACGATCCGTTTCTCGTATCGCAAACTGCAGCTGCGACGTCAATTCGTCGGCATACAAAATAACTTTTCCGTGAATATTGCGGGCCGCCCGACCGATCGTTTGAATGAGAGAGGTTTCCGAACGCAAAAAACCCGATTTATCGGCGTCGAGGATCGCAACAAGTTCCACCTCCGGCAGGTCGAGACCTTCGCGCAGCAGGTTAACGCCCACCAAGACGTCATATTCGCCTTTGCGCAGGTCAGTGAGTATTGTAATGCGGTCGAGCGTTTCTACGTCGCTATGAAGGTAAGCTGCTTTAAGTTTTCGATCCTTAAGAAATTCCGCTAAATCCTCAGCCATTTTTTTAGTGAGCGTTGTTACCATCACACGCCCGCCATGTTCTATTGTTTTTTCCGCCTCGTCTAGAAAGTCTTCTACTTGGCCGCGTGTGTCGGTGTCACGGTTCCCGGTGGCTGCTCGTACAACAATTTCTGGATCCACAAGACCGGTCGGGCGAATAATCTGCTCGACAACATTGTCTTTTGATTTTTCCTTCTCAAAAGTCCCTGGCGTTGCGGAAGTATAAATAGTCTGCCCGACTCTTTCTTGAAATTCATCGAATATGAGAGGGCGGTTATCTACTGCCGAGGGCAGGCGAAAACCGAAATCGACAAGAGTTTCTTTGCGCGCACGATCGCCGGCATACATGCCACCAATTTGCGAAACGGTGACGTGGCTTTCATCGATCACAGTTAGAAAATCTGCGGACCCGTCTTTATTGTGTGGAAAATAATCGAGCAAGGTGTACGGTGGCTGCCCCGGCGCGCGTCCGTCGAAATGACGTGAATAGTTTTCGATCCCATTGCAGTAGCCTATCTCTTTGATCATCGCGACATCATGGTTAGTACGACGTTTAAGCCGGTCCGCCTCAAGCACTTTCCCTTGCCTCGCAAATTTCTCAAGTTGGTCTTGCAGTTCACTTTTGATCTGATTTAGTGCCGAATCGCGCTCGTCTTCAGGAGTTACATAGTGCTTGGCGGGAAATAGGAAAAGCGAACTGGAAGGGTCTTTTTCTGCACGTGTTATTGCGTCGATGACGCGAACTTGGGAAATATGGTCGCCTTCAAACTCAATACGGTACAGTACGCGCTCACCAGTCGGCATTATTTCAACCGAATTTCCCACAGCACGAAACGTGCCGGGCGTTAAATCGGCATTGGTACGCTCGAAGTACAAGCGGATAAGGTCGCGGATAAGGGTTGCTCGGTCAGTTGTAACTCCTGCCCCCAGCTCAAGATGGATTTTGCGATACTCTTCCGGGGAACCAAGCGGGTAAATGCACGACACCGAAGCGACGATAATAACGTCATTACGGGTGAGAAGTGCTTGGGTTGAAGCATGCCGCAAACGTTCTATTTCTTCATTAATCTGGGCTTCCTTCTCTATATACGTATCGCTGTGTGGAATGTACGCCTCTGGTTGGTAGTAGTCGTAGTAGGACACAAAATAATGTACTGCCGCGTCAGGAAAAAATTCACGATACTCTTGCGCCAGCTGGGCGGCAAGCGTTTTGTTATGCGCAATAACGAGGGTCGGTTTTTGCACGGCCTCAATGACATTGGCAATGGTAAAGGTTTTACCCGAGCCGGTTACACCAAGAAGCGTTTGATATTCTTCGCCGCGTTTAAGTCCGGCAACGAGCGTTTCAATTGCTTTCGGTTGGTCTCCCGCCGGAGTATAAGAAGATTTTATTTTAAACTTCGCCACGAGAACACTGTATCATATTGCTTATATAAATAGAGGGCGGCGCCGTGCAAGACGCACG